>DASQFE010000759.1:0-12120 GCA_035633295.1 Ilumatobacteraceae bacterium
GGCTACGACACGCTCCACGTTCCCGAGACCGTGCACGACGGTCTGATGGTGTCGCTGCTTGCTCTCTCGGCCACCACCACACTGCGGGTCACCAGTAGCATGATCCTGGCGTTCGTCCGCAGCCCGATGCTGGTCGCCTACACGGCGTGGGACCTCGCGGCCCTCAGCGGGGGGCGGTTCGAACTCGGCCTCGGTTCGCAGATCCGCCAGAACATCGAAGGCCGATACTCGATGCCCTGGACCGAGCCGGTCGGTCGGATGCGCGAGTACGTCGAGTCGGTGCGCGCGATCTGGCACTCCTTTGCCACCGGCGATCCGCTGCACTATGTGGGCGAGCAGTACTCCTTCACCCGGCTGCAACCGTTCTTCAACCCCGGCGATCACGGCTTCGGGACCCCGCCGATCTGGCTCGGGGGTGTCAACGACCGTATCTGTCGACTCGGAGGATCCCTTGCCGACGGCTTCGTCACCCACCCGACGAATTCGAGTCCGCGCTATCTGCGCGAGTTCTGTCTGCCCCGGCTCGACTCGGCAGCGACGGAGGCCGGCCGGCCCCGCCCGAAGCTGATCACCGGCAGCATGTTCGTCACCGGGCGGACGCCCCCTCAGGTGGATGCCAGCCGCGAGCACCTGCGGGCCACACTGGCGTTCCTCTACAGCACGCCTGCGTATCGGTGCTCGCTCGAGCTGCACGGGTGGGAGGCGCTGGGTGAGCGCCTGCAGCGGATGACCCGAGACGGTGCGTGGGACCAGCTGGACACGTTGATGACCGACGACGTGCTCGACGCGATCGTTCCCCAGGCACCGTGGAGCGGCCTTGTCGACGTCGTCGATGAATGGTTCGGCGGTCTCGTCGGCGGGGTGATGCTGCCGCTGCCGGCGGATCCGGCCGACGACGCCGAATTCGCCGAGATCGTCAGCTCGATCAGGGCACTCCAATCTGACGCTGTGTCAGATCTCGCATAGGATCGTTCCGTGTATCTCGCCGAGTCGCAAGAGCAGCAGGAACTCCGCTTGGAACTGCGGGCCTATTTCGCCGACCTGTTGACCCCCGAGGTGCGGCGCGAGCTCGGTGTGGCCGGTGAGGGCAGCCCCGAGTTCCGGCGCATCATTCGCCAGCTCGGCGCCGACGGCTGGCTCGGACTCAGCTGGCCGGTGGCCTACGGCGGTCATGGGCGGCCGGCGACCGACCAGTTCATCATGTTCGACGAGATCCAGCGGGCCCATGCGCCGTTCCCGTTCGTCACGGTCAACACCGTTGGTCCGGCAATCGTCGCCCACGGCACCGACAGCCAGAAGGCCGCCTACCTGCCGGGGATCCTGGCCGGTGAGCTGAACTTCGCCATCGGCTACACCGAACCCGAAGCCGGCACCGACCTGGCCAGCCTGCGTACATCGGCCGTGCGTGACGGTGACGAGTGGGTCATCAACGGCAACAAGGTCTACACGTCGGGTGCGAACCAGGCGGACTACGTCTGGCTCGCCTGTCGGACCGACGTCGACGTCCCCAAGCACAAGGGGATCAGCATCATCATCGTGCCCACCTCGGCGCCCGGGTTCTCCTGGACGCCGATCACCACGGTGGGCGACGTGAAGACGACGGCCACCTACTACGCCGACGTGCGGGTGCCCGTCGACAACATCGTCGGGGAGGTCAACGGCGGGTGGGGCCTGATCACGATGCAGCTCAACCACGAGCGCGTCGGACTCGCCGCGCTGTCGGGCCTCACCGAGCGACTCCTCGATGACGTCACCGAGTGGGCCAGGGTCACTCCGGCCGCTGCGGACTGCTCGACGAAGCGGATGATCGACCTGCCCTGGGTGCAGATCGACCTTGCCCGATGCCACGCCCTGCTACAGGCGGTACGGCTGATGACCTGGAAGCTCGTGCGCGCTGTCAGCGACAACACACTCGGGCCGGCCCAGGCGTCGAGCGTCAAGGTCTTCGGCACCGAGAAGGTGGTCGACGTGTACCGGATCATGCAGGGGGTGCTCGGCCCTCTCGCCAACATGCGCAGCGGCTCGCCCGGCGCCGTGCTCCACGGTGAGCTCGAACGAGCGGCCAGAGCTGCGCAGATCAACACGTTCGGCGGGGGCGTCAACGAGATCCAGCGCGAACTCGTTGCGACGGCCGGTCTCGGGCTCACCCGCTCGCGCTGAGCGCGCCGGCGGCCATCGCCGTCAGGTTGTCCACCCACGCCTGGTGCTCCACGGCGGGTGTCCGGTCGGCATCGATCTGTCGTGCCCGTGAGCCGAGCGCTTGCGAGACGAGTTCGAGGAATCTGGTCACCCGTTCGTGGCGAACGTTGTCGGCGAGGGTGGCGGGGAGCAGTTCCTTGATGCCGGCGAATGCCCGCATCGCCTGATCCGGAGTGCCGCCGTCCTCCCATCGGTCGAACAGGTCGCTCAGCTGGCTGACGATCGACAGGAATGCTCGTCCGTCGGGTTCGTGGAGCAATGACGCCTGCGGGAGGACCACTGCCGCAACGAGCTGCTCGAGACTCGCCGGTGCGCCGGTGACGTCGAGCATCAGCTTGCGTTCGGCCTCGATGCGCGAGTTGTGCACCTCGATGATCGCGAGCAGCAGGCCGTCGCGGCCGCCGAAGTGGTAGTGCAGTGCGGAGCTGTTGCGTTGTCCTGCCTCGTCGACCACCGACTTGAGCGACGTTGCGTACACCCCGTTACGGGCGAAGAGCCGACGCCCGGCGCCGACGAGCCGCAGTCGAGTGTCGGCGGCATCGCGAGGCATCAGATCCTCTGGATGATCGTCCCCGTGGCCACGGCGCCGCCACAACACATCGTGACCAGAGCGAACTCGCCATCGCGACGTTCGAGCTCGTGCAGTGCCGTGGTGATGAGGCGACTGCCGGTCGACCCGACCGGGTGGCCGAGGGCGATCGCGCCGCCGTTGACGTTGACCTTGTCGAGCAGTTCGTCGTCGGATACGCCGTACACCTGTGCCCACGACAGCACCACCGACGCAAACGCTTCGTTGATCTCGACGATGTCGATGTCGCCCAGCGTCATACCGGTCATCTCGAACAGTTTGGCGGTGGCGTCGACGGGGCCGTCGAGGTGGTAGTACGGATCGCTGCCGACGAGGCACTGTGCAACGAGCCGCGCCCGTGGCCGCAAACCCTCTGCCTTCGCCGTTTCCTCGTTCATCCACAGCACGGCAGCTGCGCCGTCGCTGATCTGTGATGAGTTACCGGCAGTGTGGATACCTCCGGGCATGACGGGATTCAGGGCGGCCAGCTTCTCCGCCGTCGTCTCGCGTAGCCCTTGGTCGCGGGCGACGGTGAGCACGGTGCCGTCGGCCTGTTCGACATCGACGGGGATGATCTCGCGTTCGAAGCGGCCCTCGTCGGTGGCTCGAATCGCCTTCTGCTGGGAGATGAGGCCGAGCATGTCGACGCGTTCTCGAGTGATGCCCCGGCGCTGCGCGATTCGCTCGGCGGCACCGAACTGGTCGGGCATGTCGATGCTGAAGTCGGCGGGCTTGGACGATCCATTGATGAACGTCGTGTCATCCACGCGGGGCACGTTGGCACCCAGCCACACCTTGCTCATGTGCTCCACGCCGCACGCGAGGCCGACATCGATCGCGCCGACGCTGATGAGGTTGGCGATCATGTGGTTGGCCTGCTGCGACGACCCGCATTGGCAGTCGATCGTGGTTCCCGCCACCTGGTACGGCAGGCCGGCAGCCAGCCACGCCGTCCGGGTCACGTTGCTGGCCTGCTCACCGGCCTGGGTGACACACCCGCCGACGATCTGGCCGACGGTCGCCGGATCGATACCCGCCCGTTCGATCACACCGACCTGGGCGTACGACATGAGATGCGTCGCATGGACGTCGGCGAAGAGCCCGTTGCGTTTGCCGACCGCAGTGCGTCCGGCCTCGACGATGACGGGGTTGTTCATGGTGGGCCTCCAGGTTGGGAACTTCGACAGGATAGGACGAGCGGGTTCACGGCGATGTGCGCAACGACGTGACCGGCGGCCGCTCGGCGAGGTTCAGCGGAACGACAGAACCGTCGGCGCGGGTGAGAGCGGGGAAGTCGAACGGGTGATCAGGGTTGATGCGCGACAGCGCGCTCGCCATCACCTCGGCGGCCTGGACCGACAACTCGTGCAGGCTCCGATGCCGGTGATGACGAACTCCCAGGTTGACCTGGCCAATGGTGTCGGCGCCGGCGATCGCGGCGATGTCGAACAGCATCGCGATCTCCACGCCCCACCCCTGGACGAACGGGATTGCCTCGAGCGCCGCTCGGCGGCCGGCGAACTCTCCCGCCAGCGGCTGCGACAGCGTTGACAGGTCCGGGGCGAACAACGACAGCAGCGGTCGAGCGACCAGTTCGGTCGTGCGGCCGCCGCCACCGGAGCTCGTCGGCCGATCATACGATGCCTTGACCAGGGTGAGGTGGTCGTCGCACAGCAGTGGAGCAAGGAGGCGAACCACCCAACTCGGGGTGAACGAGGTGACGTCGCCGTCGCACCAGACGATGAAGTCACCGGTCGACGCGACCAGTGACGCCCACAGCGCGTTGCCCTTTCCGTGCCCGATGCCGTGGATGTCGTGCACGGCGTCGATCGGGATGACGCGGGCGCCGGCGGAGGAGGCAACGGTGTGCGTCTCGTCGGTCGAACGGTCGTCGAGGACGAGCAGCTCGTCGACGAGCCCTGACTCCTCGACCAGCTGCTGGCGCGCGCTCGTGACCAGCGGGCCGATGGTGGCCGCCTCATCTCGGCACGGGAAGCACAAGGTGATCGTTCGGCCGCCTTTGGCGGCGGTCACGCGTTCGATCGTCCAGCCGGCCGGGTCGAACGTTCGCGCCGCTGACGGGCTCACCGGCACGACGTCCTGGCGTCGGAGCGCAGCGGGTAGCTTCGCTCGCCATGCGTCTGTTCGGTGTCGTCAACGCCAGCCCGGATTCGTTGCACACCGAGTCGATCGTCGCCTCGCCGACAGAAGCGGTCGACCGGGCCAGGAAACTGATCGCTGATGGCGCCGACTCGATCGACCTCGGCGGTCAGGGGTCGACCGACGCTGCCGAGGTGGTCGACTGGCGAGTGGAGTGGGGACGGCTGGAGCTGATCATTCCGGCACTCGCTGCTCTCGGGCGAGATCTCAGCGTGGACACGTGGCGGCCGGAGGTCGCCGATCTGGCACTCGCCGCCGGTGCAACGGTGCTGAACGCAGCCGATGGGATGCAGCAGGAGGCCATGTGGAAGGTGGCCGCAGACCATCAGGTTCCGATTGTGCTGCCGTTCCTGTCCGGGCCTGATCCTCGTTCGATGACGCTCGTCGGCAGTGACCCGGTGGCGGCCATCGTCGAGTTCTTCGAAGCCAGGCTGGCCGACGCCGACCGCTATGGCCTGCGTCATCGCTGCATCCTCGACCCGGGCACAGGTTTCGCCCCGCCGAACTGGCCGTGGGAGCAGCGGTACCTCTACCAGAAGGAGGTGTACAGCCGTCTTGGTGAGTTGCGCCGGTTCGGTCTTGCGCTGTACGTGGCTCTGCCGTGGAAGCGCACCGACCAGCACGACGAACTGCTCGACATCGTCGTGCGGTTCCAACCCGAGTTCGGCCGTGTCCATCATCCCGGTCGGGTACGCGCACTGGAGCGCGAACTGCACATCGGATGACGCGACCAACGTCATGGCTGGTTGGTCGCCGACGTCAATGGCCCGCGCGGGTGGACGCCTTCAGGCGCCAGTGAGTCGTCCCAGCCCGGTGGACAACGCTCGGGCGCGACCTCGGCGAGGGGAGCCAGCACGAAGCGCCGCTCGGCATAGCGCGGGTGCGGGATCGTGAGGTGCGGGTCGTCGATGCGAATGTCGTCGTAGAACAGCACATCGAGATCGAGGGTGCGTGGGCCCCAGTGCACGACACGCTGGCGCAACGCCTGGCGTTCGATGCTCCGGCAACGACGCAGCAGCGCATACGGATCGAGGTCGGTGTCGAGGGCCACCACCATGTTGAGGTACGTGTCCTGGCCGTCGGGCCCGCCGACCGGATCGGTCTCGAACACCTGCGACAGCGCGCGCACGCCCGGCAACGACCTCACCGCCAGCCGGAGGTAGCTTTCGCGGTCGCCGAGGCTGGAGCCGAGCGCGATGATCGCCTCGTGCACCTCGCGCCGGGGTGTGTCGTAGTCGGAGGGCTGCCGGTGAATCCGCACGGCGGTGGTGTCGACGTGTTCGGCGATCGGTGGCCGCAGCTTGGTGACCGTGACCTCGACGGCCTCGACCCGGTCGAGCGACACCAGCAACTCGGCAACCCGATCAGCGAGCCGCTCGAGCAGCACGTCCTTCGCCTCCCGCACGAGCGCGGCAACCCGGTCGGCGACGTCACCGTAGTTCGCGGTGTCGGCCAGTTCGTCGGAGCGGCCGGCATCGTGCAGGTTCACGAACAGCGTCAGGTCGATCTGTACCGGTTGGGCGATCTCTCGCTCGTGGGGCAGCGCACCGATCGTCGTGGTGACGACGAGGCCTCGGATCTCGATCCGGTCGGAAGCTGACGTCATCATCGTGGAGAGTATCCGTGCTGTGGTGATCTCGGCTGGTGCTGGGTGATCAGCTTTGCACGAGCCATACGTCACGATGGGGTCGTATCGGCTTGTCTCGTGCTCCTACAGTCGGCCCGGTGCCCGTCGCAACGATCCGCCTCGAAGGTCTGGATGGCATCGTGCTGGCGGCCGATGTCGCCGGTGATCCCGCCGACGCTGTCGTGATCCTGCTCCACGGCGGTGGCCAGACCCGTCATGCCTGGGGCGGGGCGCTGAGTGCGTTGGCAGGCACCGGCTGGTACGTGGTCAGCCTCGACCTGCGCGGCCACGGTGAGAGCGAGTGGTCGCCCGATGGGGTGTACGACATGGACCGGTTTGCCGGCGACATCGAAGCCGTCGCCCGGCAGTTTCGGGCACCGGTACTCGTCGGGGCCTCACTGGGCGGCATGTCAGCGCTCATCGCAATCGGTGAGTCGCCGAGCCCGTTCGCGAGCGGCCTCGTGCTGGTCGATGTCGTGCCGACGCTCGAGGCCGTGGGCGTCGCTCGCATCACCGACTTCATGGCGCTCGGAGTCGAGGGTTTCGATTCGTTGGAAGCGGTCGCCGACGCAGTGGCGTCGTACCTGCCCCAGCGCAAGCGTCCGACCGACATCTCCGGCCTCCGCAAGAACGTTCGTCAACGAGCCGACGGCAAGTGGGTGTGGCACTGGGACCCCGCATTCTTCAGCCGGCTCGGCCAGGGTGAGTTCAATGGCGAACCCACCGCCGGTCAGGTCGCGCCGTCCGATCGGCTGGCCCGTGCGGCTCGGTCCGTCATCGTGCCGACCCTGCTGGTGCGAGGGGGAGCCAGTGACGTGGTCAGCCCGGAGGGTGCTCGCGAGCTGCAGGAGATGATCCCTCACGCGCACGCCGTCGACGTCGCTGGCGCCGGGCACATGGTGGCCGGTGACCGCAATGACCGCTTCAATGGCGCAGTGATCGACTTCCTCGACACGGTGATCAGGCCGACCCTGTGAACGCCGTGCGGTTCGAACGTCTTCGGGGGCTCGTGGCGCCGGCAACGACGGCCGTGCTGACCATGGAGTTGCAGGCCGGCATCGTTGGCGAGGGGGTGCTGTTGCCGGCGCTGCGTGACGAGTGCGTGGCCGCGGGAACGATTGCGAACGCGGCGACCGTGTGCGCTGCGGCTCGACGGGTGGGGGCTCGCGTGGTGCACTGCACGATCGAGCAACGTGGAGACGACATCGGGTTCGTGATGAACTCGAAGCTCTCCGCGCTGGCCGCCAAGCAACGGGGGTCACAGGGGCACTGGGCCACCGAGTTCGGCACACCCGGCGCGGGTCTGGTGCCCGAACTGGATGCTCAACCCGGTGATCTCGTGATGGCCCGCCTGCATGGGATGAGCCCGTTCATGTCGACATCGCTCGATCAGGTGCTGCGCAACCTCGGCGTCTCCACGGTCGTGGCCACCGGGGTGTCGGTGAACGTCGGCGTGTTCGGATTGGTGCTCAACGCTGTGGATCTCGGCTACCAGGTGGTCGTCGTTCGCGACGCGGTCGCCGGAGTACCCGCCGACTACGCCGACGCGGTGATCGACAACTCACTGTCGATGTTGGCCACGATCGTCACGACTGACGAACTCGTCGACGTGTGGGCCGGGTGAGCGCGATGAATCGCCGACCATGAAGTTCATGCTGCAGTACCCCGATGCACACGGGCCCGGCGTCGACCTGCTCGACGCCGGGCCGGTCGGCGAACTCGCGCTCGCTGCAGAGCGTGCCGGGTGGGCCGGAATGTCATTCACCGAGCATCCGGCGCCCGGTGCGCGTTGGTTGGAGGCCGGCGGCCACCAAACGCTCGATCCGTTCGTCGCACTCGGCGCGGTGGCTGCCATGACGTCGACCATTCGCCTGCTCACGTACCTGGCCGTCGTTCCGTACCGCAACCCGCTGCTGCTGGCCAAGGCGGCGACGACCGTTGACAAGATCTCCAACGGTCGGTTCACGCTCGGCGCCGGAACCGGGTACCTGAAGGGAGAGTTCCGTGCGCTCGGCGTCGATTTCGAGCAGCGCAACGAACTGTTCGACGAGGCCCTCGACGTGCTGGCCCTGCATTGGAAGGGCGAACCGTTCAGCTACGACGGCATCCATTTCGTGGCGCGCGACGTCGTTGCGCTGCCACGCCCGGCACAGGATCAGATTCCCATCTGGATCGGAGGGAACTCGAAGCTCACCCTGCGGCGGGTCGCTGAACGGGCGCAGGGGTGGATGCCCCTGCTCGCGCCGGCCGAGATGGCGGCGACCACGCGCACGCACCACCTGGAATCGCTCAGCTCGATTGCCGATCGGCTGGAGTTGTTGCGTGATCTCGCCGGAGATCGTTACGCCTCGATCGACGTTGCGGTGCCGTATGTGGGTCGTGACGACGATCCGACAGGGGGAGTCGAGCAGCGTCGCGACCACTTCGGCCGGCTCGCTGAACTCGGTGTCACCTGGATCATCGTTGCTCCGCCGTGGGCGGTGTACCCGGCTGCGCTCGACTACATCGACGGCTTTGCTGCTGCTCACTTCTGACAGGTTTGTCGAATGAACTCAATCGCCGATGAACTCCGCGGGTCGGCGCTCGACGAGTGACTGGACTCCTTCGAGCCGGTCCTGGGTGGTGGAGATCAGCGCCTGGGCATTTCGTTCAGCCTCGAACGCTGCGCTGATGTCGCTGTCGAGGGATCGTCGATAGAGCCGCTTGGTCATCGCCAGTGTCCTGGTCGGTCCGTTCGCCAGTTGTTCGCCGAGCGCGACGGCCGTCGGCACGACATCCGGCGCTGGCACACAGCGGTTGACGATCCCCCACTCGTGCAGGGTCTCGGAGGTGATCGGCTCGCTCAACAGGGCGATCTCGTTCAACCGGTGGAACGGGATGATGCGCGGCATGAAGTACGAGTCGCCGGCATGGGGCACCATGCCGCGGCGGGTGAAGACGTGGGTCCAGCGAGCGCCTTGCGCTGCCACGACGAGATCGGCAAGGAGCGCCAACATCCAGCCGGCCCCGGCGACCGTGCCGTTCACCGCGCTCACGATCGGCGTCTCCGTCTCCCACATCTGTTGGAAGAGCGCCTGGTAGTCGTTCGACGCGAACCGGTAATCGAGCGTGGTCATCTTCGCGATCGCGTCGGGTGATGCGGCGACGTCGGCGCCGGTGCAGAAGTCACGTTCGGTGCCGGCGATGACGATGGCCCGCGTCGCCCGATCGGCGTCGGCGTCGCGGAACAGCCCACGCAACTCGATGCAGGTGGCAAGGTCGATGGCGTTGCGACGCTCCGCACGGTCGAGCGTCACGTGGAGCACGGCGCCCACCCGCTCCACTCTGAGGCCGCCGGACGATGCCGAAACCGGCGTCGGAGATTCCGTTGTTGCTTGTTCAGGTTCGTCGGACATCGATCCCCTCGAGAGAGAGACTTGGCACAGGAAACCCTGGCACAGAAAAACCTGGCACAGTGGGAATTGGCACAATAGCGCCTGGGGCCGGTTGGCTCAGGTGGGTGGGAAGAGGGACATCGGGCTGCGACCGTCGACGCTGACCGTTCGCCGCGCGAAACGCCACTGCCCACCAACTGTCCGGTACTGATCGATGTAGCGGCCCCAGTGATCGAGTCCGATGTGAGTGAGAACCTGGTAATAGCACCGCCCGCTGGCGTGGTGCCGGTCGATGATGTCGATCTGGTGGGTCGCGGTCAGGTGGCGTACGTACGCAGGTCGGGATGATCCGTCGCCACCCGACGCTCCGAGGCCATCGCGGACGCCGGTGAAGATCGTGAGGATTTCATCGATCCCGCTCTTCACATCGCCGTCGATGTCCATCTCGGCATCGGGTGCGAACAGGTCCATCACCTGGGCGAATCGGCCGCTGTCGCCGTTGGCGTTGTACCCGGCAACGAGCTCACGGATGGATTCACGTGCGACGACTTCCCACAGATCCACCCGGTGGAGTCTCGCGCCAACCAAGTCGGGCGACAACACGCAGTTGCCCACCCGGAAATTCGGAGCGAACGTTGCGCCCAGCGCAACGTTCGCTCCGAATTTCGGGTTCCGGTTTCGGGTTCTGGCGGGTTCAGGCGGGGGGTTCGAGGGCGTGCTCGAAGTCGGCGATGAGATCGGCGCAGTCTTCGAGGCCGACCGACACCCGCAACAACCCCGCAGACACTCCGCAACCTGCCTGTTCGTCGGGCGTCAGGCTGGCGTGCGTCGAGGTCGCCGGGTTGCACACGAGCGTCTCGGGACCGCCGAGCGAGGTGGCCACCCTGGCGATCTTCAAACGGCTCAGGAATGCCGCTGCCGTCTCTCGATCCGCCACTTCGAACGACAAGACGGTGCCGTACTGACGCAACTGCTTGGTGGCCAGGCTGTGCTGGGGGTGATCGCTGAGCCCGGGGTAGTGGACGGCACGAACCTCGGGGTGATCGGCGAGCGTGATGGCGATCGACCGCGCCGATGCGTTCTGCTGGCGGGTGCGGACACCCAGCGTCCGGATGCCGCGGAGTGCGTTGAGCGCATCGAACGGCGACGGCGTCGCTCCATGGAGTACCGAGTAGGCCCAGATCTCAGCGAGGAGATCGGCATCACCCGAGATCACGCCGAGCGTGGCGTCGTTGTGGCCGGCGATCCCCTTGGTTGCCGAGTGCAGCGCGATGTCGACGCCGTGGGCGAGCGGCTGCTGGCCGAGTGGAGTCGAGAACGTGGAGTCGACCACGGTGAACGGACCGCGGATCGATCCGAGCTCATCGAGGTCGGCCAACTCGAGGAGTGGGTTCGACGGCGACTCGGCGAGCACGATCATGGTGCGGCCCGGCTCGACGGCATCGGCGAAGGCACCGGGCTCGGCCACGTCGACGAACGTGACATCGATACCCATGCGGCGACACGGTCCCTGTAGGAACGCGAGCGTGCCTGCGTACAACTGGCGCTGGGCGACGATGTGGCTGCCCGTCGAGCAGAGTGCGAACACCGTCGACGCGAGCGCACCCATGCCCGATGCGAACGCCAATGATTCCTCCGCGCCTTCGAGTTCGGCCATCGCCTGTTCGAACGACCGGACCGTGGGGTTCGAGTACCGGCTGTAGAAGTCGCCATGGCGCACGGATGTGGCGCGCCGGTGCGCATCGTCGAGGCCCTCGGACTCCCACGTGCTCGACGCCCAGAGCGCCGGCGCCAGCGACGACCCGCTCGCGTCGCGGCCCGCTGTGATCGCCAGCGTCTCGGGCGCCACGTCGGGCAATGATCCGTCGTTCGCCATCGCCGACCACGGTATCCGTTGCCGTCGACGAGCGATGCAACGATTCGTTACCGATGGTGTCTGACACCATCGGTAACACGTGGTCGGCTCAGTCGGCGAGTTCGGCGAGCACCGCGTCGTGGAGGAGACGGTTCGAGCTGATCGCGGTGTTGTGCAGATGAGTCGGCACACCGAAACGGTCGGTGAGGCTCCCACCGGCCGCCTCGACGATCGGCTTCACCGCCGCGATGTCGTAAGGCGCCACACCCACTGCGTCGACGGCTGCGTCCATGGCGCCCTCGGCCACCAGCATGTGTTGCCAGAAGTCGCCGATCCC
>DASQFE010000760.1:0-1858 GCA_035633295.1 Ilumatobacteraceae bacterium
GCCGGCCGTATCTCCAGCTCGACGAGAATGCGGTTGGCGAGCTTGCGATATCCCGAGTCGTTGAGGTGAACGCCGTCGTCGGCGAGATCAGAGTCGTCGAGGAGATCGGTCATCGGCACGAACAGCGCCGAATGGACGACGGCGGCTCGCTGCAGCACCGCTGTGTACGCCGCCAAGCGCTTGTTGGTTCGCTCACCAGTGACGCCTCGTTCGACCACGGGCCCAGGTCCAAGCACGAGACGGTTCTTCGCTCCAGCGTTGACCAGGATGCGATCGCAGTTGGCCGCGAACTCGTCGAGGTCGACGCTCTTCCACGGTGCGGCGTCGTTCGTACCCACGCTGAACAACGCCCAGTCCGCATCGCCGGGGATCTGTTGGTGCAGCACGACTCGACTGTCCGCGCCACCCGCTGCCACGACCACCACGTCGAGGCCACAGCGCCTCAACCGCGGCGGGAGTTTTGTGGTCGGACGGCGCGGCGATGTCTCAGTGAGATGGCTGTCGCCGACCAACACCACTCGCATCAACCCAACGTAGGCGCCAGCGCCAGCCCGTGCGGCTGTCGAGTCCGTGCGCGAACCATTCGACGCCCAGCAGTACGCAGTTCAGACTTTGCGAGGCCCACCGCCTGCCCGCCTCGGCGACACGCATATCAGCGGAGTGAGCGACCGTCATCAGACCCCTCGTAGCGGCACTACCGATCGGCCGACCGCAGCGTCGGCCCCACGCGATAATCCCGGGCCCCAACGACACCCACATATCATGCGAAGTGTGGGACCTCCGACTGGTTGTTCGCTAGCGCATAATCACTGCTTGAGAGACAGAGAGGGATCGCCTCGGAGAGCGACGAAGCCCTGCGCTCTGGCCGCACCTACGATCGAGATCGTGCAGTGCGCCGAGCGCGCGCAGCTGTTCGCCGAGTCGGGACGTCAGGGTCCGTGCCTACAACGTGCCCGGAACAGCGCGTACCAGCCGGACACAGCGGTACACAACGGATACATTGGACAGCGACACATCCACACAACGCCTGCTCACAGCATGTCTTCGCAGGTCACGACGCCACTGACGAAATCGGCTCGCCGCAACTTCCAAGCTGATGATGCGGGTTCGATTCCCGTCGTCCGCTCCAATCGAAACACCTGGTCAAGAGTGATTTCTTGACCGGATTTCGCGTAACGCCGGGGACCGAAAACGGCCGTCGTGCCTACACGTGCCGAGAGATCTTGGCACCGAGCACGAGGAGGCCTTGGCCTTCCGGTACCCGCATGTCAGGGAGTATGCAGTGCTCGGCTAAGGGCCGGAGTGTGGCGCGGCTACTCCGATTTGCATCGAATCTCCGAGCGGTGGTTATCGGGTGTTTGCCTCATGCCCCCCGCCGGCGAACCGTGACCGCCGGCGGTGCGGCTGGAAGCTGCCGGACCGTTACCCGATGACGTCGCTGCCGTGATTGATCGCTCGGAACCGTGCGGCGATTCCGACGAGAAGGCGGGGGTATAGCTCAGGCATCGAGCCCAACAATTTGTTGAACCTCGTCCGAAAGAGCACGAGGGCCTCTAGTTGGGTATCGGCTACGACGGACGCTGACGTCGGCAGCCCATCGATAAGTGACAGCTCTCCCACGACGTCACCCGGGCCGACAGTGGCGACTCGACGGCTGGTCCCTTGCTCGATCCCCTTGGCCGAGCCCTCTGCGGCGACGGCCCCTCGCCGAATGACTCCGGCCGTGCCCTCTCGGATGATGATCAGCCGTCGACCGACATCCAACTCCTTGACGAGTACGGCGCCAGGCTCGAAGCTCATGTGGTCCACCAACTTGGCCACGGCACCAAGCTGCCGCTTGGTCAGACCGCTGAACAAC
>DASQFE010000761.1:0-7072 GCA_035633295.1 Ilumatobacteraceae bacterium
CCTTCGTGCCGCCCCCGGTGTACTCGGTGAACTGGGCGTCGCTGCCGACAACGATCAGTCCATCCTCACCGGCGGGAACGCTCTCGCCGCGTTCACCCACGATCTCGACGACCGTTCCTGCGATCACGCGGCCGGCGGTTCCCGGTGCGGCGCGCAGGTCGTCGGGAGTGGCGAGCGTGGCCTGGCCCACCTCGGTCGATCCGTAGAGGTTGTAGAGGTGGTCGCCGAAACGATCCATCCAGGCGGTTGCAACAGCGGCGGGCAGCGCCGAGCCGCTGCACGCCACGATCCGAAGTGACGAGGTGTCGCGATCGTGCGTGTCCGTGGCCAGGATGCGCTGCAGCATCACCGGCACGACGGCAAGCACGCTCGCTCCTTCTGCCTCGACCGCGTCGAGCGTCGCGTCGACCGTGAAGCGGCGCACGAGCACCGCAGTCGATCCGGTGGCGGCTGCAATCGTGAGTTGTGCGAGCCCCCAGGCGTGGAAGAGCGGTGTCGGAATCACCGCGATGTCGCCGGCGCGGTAGGGCATGCGGTCGAGGACCCCGAGCGCCGACGACAACCCGGTCGGTCGTCCCGAATGGCGGGCTCCCTTCGGGGTGCCGGTCGTGCCCGACGTCAGCAGTACCGGGGCGATCGGTCGGCTCGGCCGGAGGGGGCGTGACAGACTGAACTCGCGGACGTCGGCGATCGATCGGTGTGCGTCGCTGTCACCGTCAGCGATCACCACGTGGCCACCGAAGCCCGACGCCTCGACCACCGGGAGCAACCCGCTGTCGCACACGATCGCTCGGATGCCCTCGCGTCGGAGTACCTCGCCCAGTTGTGGACCGGCAAACCCGGTGTTCAGATAGACGCACGTGAGCCCCGCCTTCGCCGTGGCGATCGACACCTCGACGAAGTCGCTGTGGTTGAAGCACAGCACGCCCAGGTGGTCGCCCCCGGCGAGACCGAGCGAACGAAACCCCCGCGCGAGTGCCGACGAGTTGTGATCGAGTTCGGCATAGGTGACCGAACCACGATCGTCGACCACCGCAGCGCGACGTGGGTGGCGCACTGCGGACGCGGTGTAGAGCGCAGCCAGCGTCGGCCCCCATCGCGTCAGTGCAGCGGCCGTCGCAGCAATCTGTGCCGGATCGAGCCAGCCGAGGCGGCGGGCAAGTCGGAAACTGTCGGTAACGGCCACGCCCCCAGACTTCCCGGTGCGGGGTCGATCAGAAGAACCGGTTGATGTGAGATCCGAATGTCGTCACGACTCGGGTTGCATGATCGAGAAGACCGCACCGTTCGGATCGGCGAGCGTGGCGAGCGTTCCGACTCCCGGCATCGACGTCGCGTCCATCAGGACGTGGGCGCCGAGTTCCTTGGCTGCTTCGACCGTCGCGCGGGCGTCGTCGACGGCGAAGTACACGCCCCAGTAGGCCGGTATCGCGTCCATCGGGGGAGCCATTGCACCGGCGATGCCGTCGGGGTTGCCACCCGTGACCTTGAAGATCGTGTACTCGCCGGCCGGCATCGGCACGCTCTGCGCCGTCCAGCCGAACACGTCGGCGTAGAACGGTTCCACGGCCGCGGGGTTGGGCGTCATCAACTCGCTCCAGCTGAATGCACCATGTTCATTCACGACCTCGGCGCCGATGTGGGTGCGGGCCTCCCACAGGCAGATCACCGCACCGGCCGGATCGGCGACCACCGCCATTCGTCCGGCCTCCATCACATCCATCGGCGGCTGCATCACCGAACCACCCGCCGGCTCGACATCGGCGACTGCGGCGTCGAGGTCGTCGACGCTCACGTAGGTGCTCCACACCGATGGCATTCCCGACGAGGCCATCTCCGGTGTGAGCCGCATCAGACCTGCGGCGTTGTGCCCGTTGCGCATCGCCATCGTGTAGTCGACGCCGTCCTGATCGGTCGGCTGGTCGTCGAACTCCCAGCCGAACAGCCCGGCGTAGAACGATTTGGACGCGTCCGGATCGGGCGTCGCAAGGTCGATCCAGCTCGGCACGCCATGCGGGTAGGACGTCATCGTGGTCATCGGGTTCCCCTCCTGATCGATGGTGCCGCGGAGCGCGGCTCCGATGTCGTCGACGGTAGTCCCGGCCGACCGGGGAGGCAAGGGTCAGCCGGCGACCCCGCCGCCGACCGCGTGGTCGTGCTCGTGCTGGTGCAGCGCCTGGGCCTCTTCGTGGGTGACCGGGGCCAGATCGAAGGTGACCTTGTCGATGGTGCCGGTGAACTCGTACGGCGCTTGATCCTCGTAGTCGAGGTCGACGACGAGCCCGTTGTCGCGACCGATGTCCAGACCGGCGTACGACGTGAACGCGATCGGCACCGTGTGCGCCATCGTGCCCTCACCGATCTGGGTGTCGTCGACCCACAGCGTGACGTTGCCACCCGATCCCGGCTTGAGTTCGTCGGCCTCGAAGAGCATCTTGAGCGTCATCTTGCCGGTCGGGATGGTGGTGTCGGACACCTGCTTGTACTGCTCGACGCCGAGGAAGGAGTAGGTGTGGATGAGCTTGCCGTCGCCGTCGACCCACAGCGCGAAGCCACCGATGAAGTCGGCGTGGGCGACGAGCACTCCCTGGGCGCCGGACTCGGGCACCTCGACCTCGGCCTCGATCGAGTACGACCGGCCGTAGATCCGCGGGATCATGCCGCGCTGGACGTTCTGCACGTCACCGGCGAACGCAAAGCGGGTCTGGGTCGGCATCGGCGGCAGGATGCCGTAGATCACCGACAGCCCGCCCATCAGCGGCAGCACCCTGTTGCGTTCCGCTTCGCTCCACCACAGCTCCTGCAACTCGAGCACCTTGTCGGGGTGGTCGGCGGCGATGTCGTGGGCCTGCGAGAAATCTTTGGTGAGGTCGTAGAGCTCCCAGCCGATGTCGCGGTCGGGGTCCCAATCCGAATCGGGTCCGAACGCGGCGAGTGTCGCGGGGGAAACGTCCCACGGGAGACGCTCGGGGCGGGAGGCCGCCCACCAGCCGTCCTTGTACATCCCTCGGCTACCGAACATCTCGAAGAACTGCTGCGTGTGTTGCTCGGGCGCCTCCTTGTCGTTGAACGAGTAGAGGAAGCTCGTGCCGTCCATCGGCTCCTGGGCGATGCCGTCGACGGAGTCCGGTTCGGGAATGCCGGCCGCCTGCAGGATCGTCGGGCCGACGTCGATGACGTGCGTGAATTGCGTGCGTACGTCGGCGTCGGGAGCGATGCTCGCGGGCCACGACACGACCATCGGGTCGCGGGTGCCGCCGAGGTGGCTGGCGGTCTGCTTACCGAACTTGAACGGGGTGTTGCAGGCGTGCGCCCAAGCGCCCGCGAAATGCGGCGCGGTGTGGACTCCGCCGAGTTCCTCGATGCCGCCGTACTGCTCGATCAGCGCCATCTGCTGGTCGGGGTCGAGCACGAGTCCGTTGAGGAACGTGAGCTCGTTGAACGAACCGGTGACGGTGCCCTCCATCGAGGCGCCGTTGTCACCCCAGATGTAGATGACGAGCGTGTTGTCGAGGTCGCCCATCTTCTCGACCTCGTCGATGAGGCGGCCGATGTTCCAGTCGGCGTTCTCCGAGTAGCCGGCGAACACCTCCATCTGGCGGGCGTAGAGCTTCTTCTCGCTGTCGGTCAGCGTGTCCCAGGCCGGGAAGAAGTCGGGGCGCTCGGTGAGTTCGGTGTCCGGCGGGACCACGCCGAGTTCCTTCTGGCGGGCGAGGGTCTTCTCGCGCAGTGCGTCCCACCCATCGTCGAACTTGCCCTTGTACTTGTCGGCCCAGTCGTTGGCGACGTGGTGCGGGGCGTGGCTGCATCCCGTCGAATAGAACATCATCCACGGCTTGTGGGCGTCCTGCGCGCGCACCGCATGCAGCCACTCGACGGCCTTGTCGGTGATGTCGTCGGGGAAGTAATACTGCGAACCGTCGTCGTTGGTCGGTACGCCGACGATCGAATCGTCGAGCGTGATGACCGGGTCGTACTGGCCGGCGGCGCCGCTGAGGAAGCCCCACCAATGGTCGAATCCCCACGACTTGGGCCAGTGGTCGAACGGGCCGGCCGCGCCCTGCACGTTGTCGGGCGTGAGGTGCCACTTGCCGAACCCGCTCGTGACGTAGCCGTTGTCGCGCAGGATGCGCGGGAAGGCAGCGCACGACCTCGGCTTGTTCGCCGTGTAGCCGGGGAACGGTCCGGGGTACTCCGCGATCGATCCGAACCCGACCCGGTGCTGGTTGCGTCCGGTGAGGAGTGCGGCGCGGGTGGGCGAGCAGACGGCGGTGACGTGGAAGCGGTTGTAGGTGACGCCCATCTCGCCGATGCGGGTGAAGTTCGGCGTGGCGACCGGGCCGCCGAAGGTGTCAGGCGTGCCGTACCCGGCGTCGTCGATCAACACGAGGAGCACGTTCGGGGCGCCAGCCGGGGCTGCGGGACCGGGGATCATCGACCAGTCGGCGACCGAGTCCTTCATCGTGCGCCCGGCGACACCGGCGAAGGTCTTGTCGGGGATTGGCAGGCGCGAGCGGTCGGGAGTGAACTTGCCGGCGGCTTCGGCCAGCGCGGACTTCAGGTCGGTGAGGCCGTCCATCTGGGCGGCCGAATGTGCAGGCGTGCCCGACAGGGCACGTTCGGCGACGAGCCGGTCGTCGGTGTCGATGAACGCGATGACCACCGCAGCGCCGGCGGGGAGCTTCTCGCCGAGGTTGTCCGCGAGCCCGGCGTCGACCTTCTTCTTGGTGAACTTTCCGACGATCCCACCCACGGCACCGCCGACGACGACCGCGCCGAGCATCACCGGGTTGAACAGGCCGACGAGCACGCCGACCCCGCCACCCCACTCGAGCCCCTTGCGGCCGAGGTTGTCGGCGGTGTGGGTCACCTTGACCTGGCCGTCGGCGGCGTGCTCCACGAGGATGATGCCGTCGGACCTCACGGTCTTGTCGGCGACCGCCGCCGCCAGCTTGTCGAAGTCCTGCTGCGCTGAGTCGACGGACGGATACGCGGCCATCAACAGTTCGAACGAGTCACTCATCGGGGTCTCCTTGTTGCCTGGGTGGGGTCGGCTAATGGTGTCACCGTTGCACAGCAGTTTCCTCATCCAACTCGGGTGAGACGCCGAGCCGTCGTCGCACGAGCGCGGCTGCGATGATGTCGAGATGACCGAAACCTCACCCCGCCGCATCGAAGTCGATCGCGCAATCGCTGCCGACCCGACAGCCATCTTCGACGTGCTGCGCAGCCCCGCCGGCCACGTCGCCATCGACGCGTCGGGGATGTTGATGTCGGCCGAGGGCGACCCGGCGCAGGCCGTCGGCGATCGGTTCACCGTGCACATGGACCGCGACTCGCTGCGTGACTTCGACCTCGGCGAGTACGACGTCGACGTGGTCATCGAGACGTTCGAATCAGACCGGGAGATCGCCTGGACGATCGCCAGCACGATGGACCCGCCGATGGGCCACGTCTACGGCTACCGCCTCGAACCGATCGACGGCGGCACGCTCGTCACGTCGTACTACGACTGGTCAAACATCCACGAGGTCTACGAGCCGATGGTCGACGCCGTCTTCCCGGTGATCTCCGAGACGAACCTGCGCGCCACATTGGGGATACTTGCCCGCACGGCTGCCCCGGGCCGGAGCCGTCCCGGAGCCTGAACGGGCCCGAGCTCAGTCGAGCGCGACCGGCGGGGTCGACTCGCTGAGACGGTTCCAGACGTCGGCGTCGGACATCCCCATGATCGCCGTGCGCATTGCCGGCGGGTAGTGCATGTTGGGGAGTGACTCGTCGAAGGCCGGCTGCGCGACGGCCTCATCGGGACGCTCGAAGCCGGCAGGATTCGTGAGCCGCTGGAGTTCGTCGGGCGAGATCCCGCACAGGCCCTGCACCTCAGGGTCGATCCATTGGCGCTCGTCGATGTCGCGTCCGGTGCACACCTCGAGGCTGAGCCCCTCCAGCCCGGCGAAGTAGATCGACTGGATCATGCCGTGGTCGAGCGGGCCGAGCACCTGGATGCCGTGGCTGCGGATGCGGTCGCGCATCGTGAGGACCTCGTCGATCGAGTCGACATTGAAGGTCACGTGCTGCATCGTGCCCGCCGTCACCGGGTCGCCGGCGTTGCCCGAGTGCGTCACGCCCCACTGCGGTTCGGTGGGGTTGCCGGGGGTCTGCACGAACGCGATGTAGGTGTCGCCGGAGAGTTCGACGAACCCGTGGAACGTGTTGGCGACGCCGTGCATCCAGTACAGCGCTCGTGTCGGGCAGCCGAGCACCTCGGCGAAGAACGTGAGCTGCGCCTTCATGTCGGCGGTCGCCAACGCGAGATGGTTGACCCCGTTCGGATGCAGATCGGGCGCCGGCTTCGCCCCGGTGTCGCGGTAGGGCCTGATTGCTGGTTGGGCTTGCTCGGTCACGCTCATCCCCCCAATTCCACCACACCCGTGACCCACCGCGATGAGCGAGGCGCCCGACAGTTGGTCCGTTCGCTCATCGCGGTGGGGTGGGGTGTCCGTGCGATGAGCGAGGCGCCCGACAGTTGGTCCGTTCGCTCATCGCTGACGACTCGGCGATGTGGTGGACTGGCTGGATGGCTGATCAGAGGATGACCGAAGCGGAGCGCGAGGAATTCCTGGCCGGGCTGCACGTGGGAGTTCTGGGCATCGAGCGCGCCGACGGGCCGCCGCTCTTGTTGCCCGTCTGGTACTCCTACGAACCCGGGGGCGACGTGGTGGTGTTGACGACGGGCTCGTCGCTCAAGGGCCGGCTCGTCGCGGCCGCCGGGCGCGCGTCGCTGTGTGCGCAGCAAGAGGAGCTTCCGTACAAGTACGTGTCGGTCGAGGGGCCGGTCGAGATCGACCCGCTCGGGGAGAATGCCCACGACGCAGTCGTCCCGATGGCGATTCGCTACCTCGGCGAGGAGATGGGTCGGGGGTATGCGGCCAATGGCTCAGCGTCCGACGAAATCCGGATTCGACTGCGTCCCGACCGCTGGTACTCCGTCGACTACGGCAAGACCCCGGCGTAGCGCGCCGATCGACCATACGATCGCCGACGTGAATCGTCGGACGATCGGATGGCTGTT
>DASQFE010000762.1:0-1910 GCA_035633295.1 Ilumatobacteraceae bacterium
GGAAGCGATCTCCCTGCTGACGGCCGCCGCCACGGAAGCCAGAACAGTCGGAGCAGACCTCATCGAAGCGCGCTATCTGGTCGAGCTGGCGGAGCGATGCGACGACGACAGCTCGATCGCACGACTCGACGAGCTCGCGAGCACGATCGATGCACCACTGCTGGTCACGATCTGCAATGGAGCCATCGCCAAGCTCAAAGGCGACTCGGC
Organism: Ilumatobacteraceae bacterium; assembly: GCA_035633295.1. Taxonomy (GTDB): domain Bacteria; phylum Actinomycetota; class Acidimicrobiia; order Acidimicrobiales; family Ilumatobacteraceae; genus Sva-07. Next base: position 211 of record DASQFE010000762.1, read on the forward strand.
GGCCCTGTTGGCCAGTGCGACACGCCTCGACGAACTCGGCGTACCGGGACGGGCCAAGGCGATGGCCCGGGACGCCGAAGCGGCCGCGCTCGGTTCAGGCGAGCATGCGCTCGCACGTCAGGCCCGTCGCGCTCGCCGGAGCATGCGCAGCCGGCCGGCGGGAGCCAGGGGCAACGTCACGGGATTGAGCCCACGAGAACTCGAGGTCGCCGAGCTCGCTGCCGGCGGCATGACAGACCGGGAAATCGCAGCCCGGCTTGTTCTGTCCGTGCGAACCATCGAGAGTCACCTGTCGAGTGCCTACCGGAAGCTCGCTGTGTCGTCACGGGCTGACCTCGCGGCGTCCTTGCGCTGAAGCGCCACCGTACGTCGCGACGATTCCGTACCTCTCCACGGATACCGAGGCGGCGAGACCGTCCGACAATGGCGGTTCCATCGAGGAGAGAGAACCCGCCATGCAACGATCCACCGCCCCCCACTCGACCATCAGCGACCGGCCTTTCGAGGTGCTCATCTGCAGCACACCCGTCGAGGGCCACGTCAACCCGGCGACAGCAATCGCCCATGCCTTGGTGCAGCGCGGACACCACGTCCGTTGGTACACCGGAGCGGCCTTCCGTCAGACGGTCGAGGCGACCGGCGCCACCTTCGAACCGATCGTGTACGCCACCGAGCCGACGACCGCAATTCTCGACGACCGCTTCCCCGGGCGAGCGGGCCTCGACGGCCTCGCCGGACTGAAATTCGACCTCGAGCACCTGTTCATCAGCGAAGCGCCCGGCCAGGTCCGGGACGTGCAGAGGATCCTGGCCGCAGCACCGGCTGACGTACTGCTTGTCGATACGGCCTTCGTCGCAGCTTCGCTCGTCCATGAACTCGGGGGGCCACCATTCGCTACCTACGGCATCTCGATCCTGCCGATCCCCAGTCGAGACCTCCCCCCGCTCGGCTCTGGCCGCCTGCCCAGCACGTCGCCGGTGACCCGTCGTCTCGATCGACTCGTGACCCCGATCGCCACGCGTGTGCTGTTCCGCGACGTCCAACGTCGCTTCCAACAGGCTCGGCGCAGCGTCGGGCTCCCCGCTGACCACTCGACGGTTTTCGACACGTTCGTGTCGCCCCTGCTGTACCTCCACGGCAGCGCAGCATCGTTCGAGTACCCACGCTCAGATCTGCCCGGACATGTCCACTTCGTCGGGCCGCTCGTGCCGGCATCCACGCCAGACCAACCGTTTCCCGACTGGTGGACCACCATCGATCACGACAAGCCACTCGTCCTGGTGACCCAGGGCACGGTCGCCGTCGATCTGGGCGACCTCGTCGCCCCGACGCTCGCTGCACTGGCGGGAGACGACGTCGTCGTCGTCGCCACCGGCGGTCGAGGACGTGACGCTTTGACGGGCCCGGTTCCCGCCAATGCTCACGTCGAGTCGTACATCCCGTTCGCGTCGATCCTGCCCCATGTCGACGTGATGGTCACCAACGGCGGGTTCGGAGGCGTGCAACTCGCCCTCGCTCACGGTGTGCCGATGGTCGTCGCCGGCACGACCGAGGACAAGCCGGAGATCAGCGCCCGAGTCGAATGGAGCGGGACCGGCATCAACCTACGGACCAAACGGCCGACGCCGCTCCAGCTGCGAAACGCCGTGTGGTCGGTGCTCAGCGACGAGCGATACCGCACTGCCGCCGAACGCCTCGCC
>DASQFE010000763.1:0-6941 GCA_035633295.1 Ilumatobacteraceae bacterium
CCGAGTCGCTGAGCCCGCCGCGCGCCTCGATCAGGTCCGGGCGGTCGCGAATGGTCCGGTGGAGGCGCTGCGCTCGACGCCACCGCTCGATCCTGGCGTGGTCGCCACTGCGCAGAACGTCGGGAACCTCCCAACCCCGGAACTCAGCAGGGCGCGTGTACTGGGGCTCCTCGAGTAGACCCGACTCGCCGAAACTCTCGGTCACGGGACTCGCATCGTTGCCCATCGCCCCATCGCGAAGTCGGGTCACCGCCTCGATGACCAGGCACGCAGCAACCTCTCCCCCGCTGAGCACGACGTCGCCGACGCTGATCTCGCCCTCGACGAGATGCTCGCGAACACGATGGTCGACGCCCTCGTAGCGCCCGCACAGCAGGCTGAAGCCATCGGTCGCAGCCAACTCGTCGGCCAGTGCCTGATCGAACCGACGACCGCCCGGGCCGAGGAGGAACAACGGCCGTGGCGGATCCACTGCCTCGACAGCCTCGAAGATCGGCTGGGCCCTCATCACCATCCCGGCGCCACCACCGAACGGCGCGTCGTCGACGGTTCGATGGACGTCGGACGTCTGCTCGCGGATGTCGTGGCATCGCAGGTCGAGCAGTCCGGTGCGGCGCGCTCTGCCCAGCAGGCTCTCGGCGCAGAAGTCGTCGACGAGCGCAGGAAAGAGCGAGAAGACGTCGATGCGCAGCGCGGTCATGATCCGTTGAGGTCGAACAGACCTTCGGGGGTGTCGACCACGACCACACCGTCGACATTCGATACGACGAAGTTCGAGGGAACGAGTGCGCCCGAGTCGAGCTCGAGCAGGTCAGCGGCGGGATTCGCGAGCACCGACACGCAGGTTCCGTGCTCGGTGCCGTCGACCTCGACGACACGACCACCGATCAACTCGTGCACCCAAAGGGCGTCGGGATCGTCAAGGGGAACGGCTCTCAGGAGCTGGTTGGCATACGTCTCAGCAGCCGTCCGATCGGAGATCTGGGCGAACTTGACGACCCGACGGCCGTTGGACGCCACCCGCGACGACTCGACAACGAGCGTCTTGTCACCGGCGATCAGCTCGGCACCCGGCGCGACGCGCACGTCGGAGTCGGAGATCAGCTGGACGAACACCTCGCCTCGCAACCCGTGGGCCCGGCGGATGTGACCGACTTCGAGCAGGTCGTCGTCGGACAAATCGACTTCAGTCGTCGAGGAACTCGATGTCGATTTCGACATCGTCTTTGCTTGCAGCGGCGCGAGCAACGGTGCGGATACTCGACGCGGTGCGGCCGCGGCGGCCGATCACGCGACCGAGGTCACCTTCACCTACACGTACATTGAGCGTCGGGCGCCGACCCGAGTCGTCCACCTCGACGGTGACAGCATCCGGGTCGTCGACAATCGACTTCACGATGTGCAACAGCACGGCAACAGCGGTCGGAGCGATCTCGTCGCCGTCGAACTCGTCGCTCTCGATCGGGTCGGTGTCGACGTCGCTCACTTCGACGCCTTGGCGGCCTCGAACTGCTCCATCGCGCCGGAAATCTTCAGGAGCTTGGCAACGCGGTCGGTCGGCTGGGCGCCCTCGCCGAGCCACTTGACGGCCTTGTCGTTGTCGACCGTCAACACCGACGGGTCTTGACGCGGGTCGTAGTGACCGAGAATCTCGATGAAGCGCCCATCACGGGGCGAGCGCGAGTCCGCGACGACGATGCGGTACTGCGGTTGCTTCTTCTTACCGATGCGGGTGAGCCGCAGCTTGACTGCCATCTGAAATCGCTACTCCTGGGTGCAAATGAGAACGACGCAAGGCTAGCGGCGCCAGCCGAGATCCCCTCGCTGCGCCGGCCTCACCACGGGTCGGATGTTCAGCGAGGCACCCCGGGGATTCCCGGCATGTTGGGCATGCCCGGCAATCCGGGGAGGTTCATCCCGCCAGTGGCGGTCGGATCGAGCAGGCCCGGCGGAAGCCCGCGTCCCTTCGGACCACCGCCCTTGCGACCCTGCTTGCCCTTCTTGGCGGATTTCTGGCCCGCCATGCCGAACTTCTTCATCATTTTCTGCATCTCACCGAACTGCTTGACGAGACGATTGACATCACCGACCTGCGTACCGGACCCATTGGCGATGCGCTGGCGGCGGCTGCCGTTGATGATCGTCGGCTGTGCCCGCTCGTGAGGGGTCATGGCCCGGATGATCGCTTCGATCGGTTTGAGATCGTCGTCGTCGATCTTGGCGCCCTTCAACTCCTTCGGCATCCCCGGCATCATGCCCATAAGACTGCCGAGCGAGCCCATCTTCTTGATCTGTTGCATCTGATCGAGGAAGTCGTCGAGGGTGAATTGGCCCTCCATCAACTTGGCGGCGGCGGCCTCGGCCTCGTCGGCCTCGAAGGCCCGCTCGGCCTGCTCGATGAGCGTGAGCATGTCGCCCATCCCCAAGATGCGGCTGGCCATGCGGTCGGGGTGGAACTGCTCGAACTCGGTCAGCTTCTCACCGGTGGAGGCGAAGGCGATCGGAACACCGATGACCTCCTTGACCGACAGCGCAGCACCGCCACGTGCGTCGCCGTCCATCTTCGACATGATGACGGCGTCGATCTGGAGGGTCTCGTGGAACGACTCGGCGGTCTGGACGGCATCTTGGCCGGTCATCGCATCGATCACCAGGAACGTGTAGTCCGGGGCAACGGTGGCGGAAATCTGACGCACCTGCTCCATCATCTCGGCGTCGATCGACAGGCGGCCGGCGGTATCGACGATCACGACGTCGCGTCCGAGGCGCTTGGCCTCCTCGAGGCCCGCAGCTGATGCCCGAACCGGGTCGGACGGATCGGAGAACACCGGGACGTCGATCTGGCGGCCGAGCGTGCGGAGCTGTTCGACGGCCGCCGGGCGCTGAAGGTCGGCGCCGACGAGCAGCGGCTGGCGGCCCTGGGCCTTGAACCACGCGGCGAGCTTGGCCGAGTTGGTGGTCTTGCCGGAGCCCTGCAGGCCGGCCATCAGCACCACCGTGGGGGGCTTCGAGGCGTAGGTGATGGCAAGCGTTTGGCCGCCGAGGGCACGGGTGAGTTCGTCGTTGACGGCCTTGACGACCTGCTGTGCGGGGTCGAGCGCCGATGACCGCGTTGCGCCGATGGCAACTTCACGGATCCGGTTGCAGATCGAGCGGACGACCGTGACGTTGACGTCGGCTTCGAGGAGCGCCGTGCGGATCTCCTTCATCACCTCGTCGACGTCGGCCTCGGTCAGACGACCTTTGCCACGGATCTTCTTGACGATGCCTTCGAGTCGTGTGGAGAGATTGTCGAACATCAGACCGATGAGGTTACCGAAATCGTCACACGGTGCCGGGCCTAACGTGACGTCAGCCGATGGACACGACTGCGGTCACGACCCCATCGACCACCTCGACGTTGACGCGCGAGGAGCTGTAGTCCTCCGTGACCGCCAACGCCACGCCGTCGTCGACGACGACCCGCAACGTGAGCCCGCGGCCGTCGAGCACCTTGGTGGCGTCGTCGACGCCGAGCCCGATGATGTCGCTCGTGTCGACCGGAGCGGTGGTCGCCGGATCAACCGGCGCCGGTTCGACCGGGCTTGGATCGAGCGGCATCGGATCGACGAGCACCGGGTCGGCGATGACGAGGAACTCATCGGTCACCGCCGCAACGGTGAACGTGCGATCCTCGGTATCGGTGAAGGTGTAAGCCGGCAGCAGCCACACCGAACCGTCGTCGTCCCATGCCCACCACAGGTCGGCGCGCACGTCGACGAGTGTCGAGACTGTCACCTCGACGGGGATCGTCTCGACGGGGATGGACTCAACGGGGACGGACCCAACGGGGATCGTTTCGGTGGGCATGGGCGTCGAAACGGGCGGCTCCGCAACGACATCGGTCGCCGCTTCACTGGTGACGGCCATGTCGTTCATCACGGCGGGGCCGCCACCGAACCACATGTTCTGCTCATCGAGACGCTGCAGTGCCTCGTCGAGCCCGATCAGCGGGTACGGCCCGGTTGCGATGGGAGTGGCGAGCGTGCCATTCATCCACTGCAGCTCGGAGTTCTCGCCGAAGCCGAAGCCCCAGGCGACCGGCGACCGCACACCGTCGAACTGGCCGTAAGCCGTCACCGATGCCGCCCAATCGTCGGCGTAGGTGTCGAACGAGAACGAGGCAGAATCGAGGCCGACCTCCTCGAGCACATCCGCGGCGAGCGCTTCAGCTTCGTCGGCGGTCGGCACGCCGACGGGAGCCTCGACCTCGGGGCAGGTGGTGTCGGTCGTGCCCGCAACAGTGGTGGCGGGCGCTTTGGAGACGGGTACGGGGGTTTCGGCAACGGCACACCCGACGCCGGTCGCGCCGGCCCACGTGGTCGAGTAGTTGACACTGAGCTGTGCATCGGCGCCTACCGTCAGCGAGGGCGCCGACCCGTCATCGGGCCCGACCCTCCACGAGAGACCGTCGACGTCAGCGCCACCGCCGGCTACGGGTTCACCCTCGACATCGAGCGCAGATGCCAGGCCGGCGACCGTCGCAGCGTCGACCGTGGCTCCCGGTGGGTACTGGTAGCCGGTCGAGTTGGTCGGCAGCGCCGGCAGATCGGGCCCGGCTTCGTAGGTGAACCCCATGAATGCCGGCATCGACGACAACGACGAGTCGCTGCTGAGTCGTCCTTCCGCAGCCGCCAACGCAGGAGAGTCGACGACGCGAACAGGTCGCGGTGGCTGCAACAGCGACCCAGCGCCCTCTTCGGAAACTCCACCACACGAAGCGAGTACCAGCGCAGCAGCGGTCATGGCGGCCAAGGTGGTGAACCGGAGTGTTGCCATGTCGTTTCGACGCCGACCGGCGCGGTCAGGTTCCGCTCCCCGCGAAGATGTCAGCGTCAACGTCAGTTGCGGGGGACCTGGTTCCACGGAACCGACTTGTCGACGCGAGGCTCGCCGGGCAGGCCGAGGACCTGCTCGCCGATGATGTTGCGCAGGATCTCGGACGTACCACCCTCGATCGAGTTCGCCCGTACTCGAAGGAACGAGTAGCGCGTTCCATGCATCGTGCCGGTGACGTCGAGATCGCCGGGACGACGGTAGGTGTAGTCGTAGCCGATCAGTGCGTCAGCGCCCATGAGGTCGATACAGAACTCGTAGAGGCCCTTGTTCAACTCGGAGAACGCGAGCTTGGCGATCGACATCTCCGGGCCTGGGTTGCCCGCTTTCGCATTCTCACCGGCCCGCTGGTTCGTGAGGCGCCCGACCTCGGCCTCGATCCACCACTTCATGAGCGTGTCCTTGCGGGCACCCGTCTGCTCGGACGCGTCGAGCGTCTTCCAGATGTCGACTGCGTCGTTGGCGGCGGCACCGCGACGCCGGACCGATCCGCTTCCGGCGCCCTCGCCGGTGCCGATTGCGTTGCGCTCGTTCATCAGCGTCGTGAGACTCGCCCGCCAGCCTTCGCCGACGTCGCCGATGCGGTGCGCATCAGGCACCCGAGCATCGGTCATGTAGACCTCGTTGAACTCGGCCTCACCCGTGATCTGGCGTAGCGGGCGCACCTCCACGCCTTCGGCGTGCATGTCGAGGGCGAAGTAGGTCATGCCCTTGTGCTTGGGGGCGTCGGGGTCGGTGCGGGTGACGAGCATGCCGAAGTCCGCGAGGTGCGCCATGGTGTTCCACACCTTCTGGCCATTGACGATCCACTCGTCGCCATCACGTTCGGCCTTCGTGGCGAGGCCCGCGAAGTCCGACCCGGCACCAGGCTCGGAGAAGAGCTGACACCACTTCTCCTCACCCGTGAACATCGGTCGCAGAAACCGCTGCTTGGCCTCCTCGCTGCCGTGGGTGACGATCGTCGGCCCAGCGAGCGCCATGAAGAATGTGACCGGCTCGGTCGGCTGCGCACCCGCTTCCCTGAGGCGCCGTTCGACCAGGCGGTTCAGTTCGGGCCGCAGCTCGAGGCCGCCAGAGCCCTTGGGGAAGTGCACCCACGCCAAACCGGCGTCGTATCGGGCGCCGCGGAACTCGACGTTGTCGGTCGTGGTCGGGTCGTGAGCGGCGAGCAGCGCATCGATGGCCGCTTCGACCGCACGGGTCTCCGGATCGATGGATACGGCCGGCGTCTCGGTGATCGTCATTTCAGAAGTCTGCCAGGCCACCCCTCCCCCGCCGAAAGCCTGCGGACGCTCACCCGACCCCCGAAATTCTCCTCTCCGTGCGCGCCCAGCGCGCACCGGGAGGAGAATTTCAGGGGTCGGGGTGAGCGGACGTTCATCAGGGTTCGGTGAGGGCGGAGACGAACTCGGTGGGGTCGAACGGGATCAGGTCGTCGATCGTTTCGCCGATACCGACGAGTTTCACCGGGATACCGAGTTCGGTCTCGATGGCGAACACGATGCCGCCCTTGGCCGAGCCGTCGAGTTTGGTCAGCACCACACCGGTGACGTCCGTCGCTTCACGGAACTCGCGGGCCTGGGTGAGGCCGTTCTGACCAGTCGTCGCGTCGATCACCAGGAGCGTCTCAGTCACCCGACCGGCGCCCTTCTCGGCAACACGGCGCACCTTCTTCAGCTCCTCCATGAGGTTGGATTTCGTGTGCAGCCGCCCCGCAGTGTCGGCCAGTACGAGCTGGATGCCGCGAGCTGCAGCGCGCTCGACGCCGTCGTAGATCACCGAACTCGGGTCACCACCCTCGGCACCACGCACGATCTCGGCGCCCGACCGCTCGGCCCAGGTCGTCAGTTGCTCGGCGGCAGCAGCGCGGAACGTGTCGCCGGCCGCGAGCAGCACCGTTCGACCTTCACGCATCTGCTGATTGGCGAGCTTGCCGATCGTCGTGGTCTTGCCGACGCCGTTCACGCCAACGAACATCCACACGTTGGGTCCATCAGCATCGGCGTCGAAGGCGAGGGAGCGGTCGGCGCCGCCCAGCCGCGACACCATCTCGGCCTCGAGTTCGT
>DASQFE010000764.1:0-2205 GCA_035633295.1 Ilumatobacteraceae bacterium
GATGAGTGGTGCGACAAGACGTTGACTGTATACACGAAGAGTTGAACGGTTGATGACGTCTCGTCGAGAGCTGCTTCTGAACTGGTCAAGTCCGTCGTGGGGTGATGGTGTGACTCATCCCTCCGACACGAAATGACCAGGGCATTCGCCCTGGTCATTGCCGTTTTCACGACCCGAACGAAGTCCGTCGAAGACCCGTTTGTCCGCGATTTGTCAGCAGAATTTTTCGAGCGTGCCGACAACGACCGACTCTGGTGAGTCCCGTTCGTGGGTGATATCGTGTGATATCGGCAAGGAGGGCAACGTGGCAGACATCCTGATTCGAGATGTACCCGACGAGGTCCTGGTCGCGATCGACGCCAAGGCCAAGCGGCTCGGACTGTCTCGAACCGTGTACCTCCGAAGAGCACTCGAACGCGAACGGTTCGAGTCGTCGGGTCCGGTGACGCTCGATGCACTGGCGCGGTTGGCGTCGCTGACTGCGGATCTCGACGATCCTGGCGTCATGTCCGACGCCTGGTCGTGACGACGATCTGGTTGATCGACAAGTCGGCGATCAACCGGCTCCATCTCGCAGCTGACGCCGCGACGTGGGCGGAGCGGATCGAGCGGGGACTCGTTCGCATCAGCACCGTGACGCGTCTCGAGATCGGCTTCTCCGCCCGATCCGTTGGCGATCACCGAGCACTGTTCGCCGAGCCTCCGATCGCTTCGATGCCGGTCGAGTACCTCACGCCGCTCATCGAGGATCGGGCCGTCTCGATCCAGTCGGCACTCGCCGAGCGCGGGCAACACCGAGCACCGTCGATTCCGGATCTGCTGATCGCGGCAGCGGCCGAACTCGCCGAACTCACCGTGCTGCATCTCGACAAGGACTTCGAACTGATTGCCGCGCTGACCGGCCAGCCGCACGAGCGACTCGAACTCCGCTGATCACCTCCCGGGAGGCGCGGCGACGGGCCGGGTGCACTGCGCGCGACTGGCAGCGTCGGTCGACGCCGTTGTGAAGCGTCAGAATCGACCGCCGTCGACCAGGAACTGCTGGGCCGTGCACGCCGCGCCGTCGTCGGCGGCGAGGAACAGCACCATCTGGGCGAATTCAGGGGGAGTGATGCGGCGCTTGAGCGCCTGGTCGCGCAGCGTGCCCGCCTCGCCTTCGGGCGACCACCACTTGGTGAGCTGGCGTTCGGTGGCCACCCATCCGGGCATCACGGTGTTGACACGCACATTGTCGGGCCCGAACGTTCGCGCCATCGTGCGGGTGATCCCCTCGACGCCGGACTTGGCAATCGCATAGCCCGGGAAGAAGTCCTCCTGCATCAGGTAGCTGCTCGAGCCGATGTTGATGATCGACCCGTTCTGTGCAGCGATCATGCCTGGCGCCACGGCCTGGATGGCGAAGAAGTAGTGCCTGAGGTTGGTGTTGAGGCGATCGTTCCAGTACTCGACCGTCATGTCCTGCCACTCGTGTCGTTCGTCGCTCGCGGCGTTGTTGACGAGCACGGTGATGCCGCCGAGGTCGACCTGGGCCTGCGCGACCGCGGCCCGCAACGCATCGATTTCGACCAGGTCGACCTCGTAGAAGCGCGGGGTGTGACGTGGCTCGCGACACCGCTCGATCGTCTCGGCCGCTCGGGCCGCATTGACATCGAGAAAGGCGACCTTGGAGCCCTGCGCAGTGAACTGTTCGACCAGCGCGGCGCCGATACCGTCGGCGCCCCCGGTGATCAACACAGTCCGGTCGACCAGCGACGGGTACGACGCATAGCTGGTAGTCGGATCGGTCATTGTTGCTCCTCGTTGTTCATCGTCATGGTGTCATCGTCATGGTTGCACGCCCCACCAGTCGTGCAGCCGAGTGGCGTGCTCGGCATTCAACGATCGGGGCGGGATGTCGCCGGCGAGCATCGCTGCGACCTGCTCGACGCTGCTGGCGGCTTGGGCATCTGCGTTCTCCGAAGTCAGCCCGCCGAGATGCGGCGTCGCAACGACTCCTGGGAGCGCAGCCAACTCGGGCGAGGGGCGTTGATCACTTCCACGACCCACGTCGAGCCCGAGCCCGCCCAGGTGGCCTGAGCGGAGTGCATCGGCAACGGCCGCGTCGTCGAGTAACTCGCCGCGACTCACGTTGACCAGCAGGCTGCCTTGGCGCATCAACGCGAGTTCGGCCGCACCGATGAGGTTCTCCGTTTCGGGCGACCCGGG
>DASQFE010000765.1:0-6433 GCA_035633295.1 Ilumatobacteraceae bacterium
TCGTACCACGGTCTCATCGACAAATGGTTGCGCACGATCAAGGACGTGTACCGCATCTACTACGACGAGCTCGAGGCGCTCGACGATCCGGAACTTCGCCATGAGCGCCTCGTCGAGTTGAACGTGCGCGAACAGGTGTACCGGTTGTGCTCCACGTCGATCGTGCAACGCCGGTGGGGCTCGGCAATGGGCGCGCACGTCCACGGTTGGGCCTACGACCTGCGCCACGGCCTGCTCAAGGACCTGGAGATCGACCCCGACGACCAACCGGCCCACGGCATCTACCACCTCGACAACCTGTAACGATTGGTCAGGGACGTTCGGCACTGGCCCCGGGCACCGTCCGAGCTGACGATGAAACTGGGTCGTTGGACAATCCTGCGATCCGGTTTCGAGTTCGAGGGAGATGGCCATGGCGCAATTGACTCAAGTTCGCCGCATCGTCGATCTGACCGAGGTCGGCCTGGATGATGTCGCACTCGTCGGCGGCAAGGGGGCGAACCTGGGCGAGATGATCGCCGCCGGCTTTCCGGTACCGCCTGGATTCGTCGTCACCGCCGAGGCGTATCTCGATGCCATGGAACTCGCCGGGCTCCGCAACGAACTCGCCGAGTTCGCACGTAGCGCCGGCGAGCTGACCCCCGAGGCACTGGCCGAGGCGGCGCGGCAGGCCCAGGTCTCGGTGCGCGCCTGCGTCCTGCCGGCCACGCTCGCTGACGATGCGCTCGAGCGGCTGCACGCACTCGGACCCGATGTCAGGGTGGCCGTCCGCTCGTCGGCAACCGCTGAGGATTCGACCGACACGTCGTTCGCCGGGATGAACGAGACGTTCACGAATGTCCGCGGTCCCGAACTCCTCCAGCGGATCACCGACTGCTGGGCATCTCTGTTCGGCGAACGTGTGGCGTCATACCGCGTCGATCGCGGGCTGTTCGACGAGCCGGCGATCGCCGTCGTGGTCCAACAGATGGTGGCCTCTGACCGTTCAGGGGTGATGTTCACGGTTGACCCAGCCGAGCGGGGCCAGGTCGTGATCGAGGCGGCCTTCGGGCTCGGCGAGGTCGTGGTATCGGGCCGGGTCGAACCCGACACGTATCACGTCGATCGGGAAACGGGAATGCTGCGCGACGTTCGAGTCGGCTGCCAGTCGGTGCGCATCATCACCGGCCCCGACGGCGACGTGCTCGAGGAGCTCGACGCAGCCGACGGATGGCGTCGCGTGCTGACCGACGACGAGGTGGTGCGAGTAGCGCATCTCGGTCTCGACATCGAACGGCACTATGCCAGCGCGCAGGACATCGAATGGGCGTTGGTCGGCGACGACCTCTTCGTCGTCCAGTCCCGACCCCTCACCACCCTCGAGCCATCGACGCTCGGCGCGTCGGAGACCCCCATCCTGCAGGGTCTCGGGGTGGGCGACCGCCACGCGTCGGGGCACGTGCGGATCCTGACCTCACCGAAGGAAGGTCACCTGCTCGCCAACGGTGACGTCCTCGTCGCCGAGATGACCTCACCCGACTGGGTGGCAACGATGCGCCGCGCCTCCGCGCTCGTCACCGACGCCGGCGGCAGCACGTGCCACGCCGCGATCGTCAGTCGCGAACTCGGGCTCCCGGCGATCGTCGGAACCAGAACGGCCACGACAACGCTGCGAAACGGCGACGTGGTGACCGTCGACGCGGCCTCCGGCCAGGTGTTCGCGGGCGACCGCGAGAGTCACCTGCCCGCGGTGATCACCGGCCGAGGGGTGGAGCGCTCCGTGCCGACGCTCGCATCCGTGTCGGAGGTGACGGCAACCAAGCTGTACGTCAACCTGGCAATGGCAGATCGGGCTGCGGAGGTTGCCGCCCTCGACGTGGACGGGGTCGGGCTGCTGCGCGGCGAGTTCATGGTCGTCGACGCACTCGGCGGGCGCCACCCGCGGGCGCTGATCGCAGCCGGCCACAGCGACGAGTTCATCAGCCGGATGGGTGCGCAACTCGGACAGATCGCCGGCGCGTTCGGAACGAGGCCGGTGGTGTACCGGACGATGGATTTCCGGTCGAACGAGTTTCGCGGCCTCACCGGCGGTGAACAGTTCGAGCCCGTCGAACAGAATCCGATGATCGGGTACCGGGGGTGTTACCGCTACATCAAGGATCCCGAGGCGTTCGCACTCGAGCTCGAGACGCTCGGGCGGGTCCGCGAGGAGTTCCCGAACCTGCAGGTGATGATCCCGTTCGTCAGGACGAAGTGGGAACTCGAAGCCTGCCTGGAAGCCATCGACGCGAGCCGGCTCGGACGTCAGCGGGGGCTCGTCAGGTGGGTGATGGCCGAGGTCCCGTCGGTGATCGCGCGGATCCCCGACTACGCCGCACTCGGGATCGAAGGGGTGTCGATCGGCAGCAACGACCTGACCCAGCTGATGCTGGGCGTCGACCGCGACTCAGAGATCCTCGCCGAACTGTTCGACGAGAGCGATGCGGCGGTCCTGTGGGCGATCGAGCACATCGTCACGGCGTGCCGCGAGGTCGGGATCACGTCGTCGCTGTGTGGGCTCGCTCCCTCACGCAACCCGGCGTTCGCCGAGCACCTCGTGCGCTTCGGCATCACGTCGATCTCGGTCGATCCCGATGCCGTTACCGCAGCTCGCCGGGTGCTGGCGACCGCCGAGCGCCGCATGCTGCTCGACGCCGCCCGGACCTGACCCGCTCACGACCATCTGGCACACTGGAGCGATGCAGCCGCTCGGGGTTCATCACGTGTCGATCAACGTGCGCGATGCGGCCGAGGGCATCGAGTTCTACACCGAGGTGCTCGGACTCACGGCGAGGACGGATCGCCCCGATTTCCCGTTTGGCGGGTCATGGCTCGACATCGGCGGGCAGCAGGTCCACCTGATCGAGGGTGAGGTGCCCAACAGCTGCGGCCAGCACTTCGCGATCCAGGTCGTCGATCTCGACGCCGCCATTGGCGAGCTGCGCGATCGCGGTATCGAGGTGCGCGATCCGAGCGGGGTCGGCTCCGCGCGCCAGACGTTCCTGTTCGACCCGTCGGGCAACATGATCGAACTGCACGAGCCGGCGCGACCATCGTCGTGAATGCCGACACGATCCCCGTCGCCAAGACTCCCCCCGGCGGCTACGGCGACACGTTTCCCGACCCGATCCTGTCGGCGTGCACCGAACCGATCGTCGACGGCGCTCCCGACATGCGCGGGCTCTGGAAGGTCGTCGAGGCGATGGTCGATGGATCACCACTCCCCGATCACCGGATCGTCGGAAGTGTTCAACGCATCGAGCAGTGCGGCGATCGAGTGACGATCACCGCCGGCGGAATCATCCACGACATGCGCTGCGACGGCACCGAAGCCAACGGCGTGAACGACGTCGCCGAGTTCGACAAGGCCACCCCGATCACCGTGGTGGCAACGTTCGAGGACGGGGCCCACGTGCTGCGCCCGGTCGGCATACCGATCGAGGTCACGCGCTGGCGCGACGGCGACGACCTCATGTGGCAGTACGTCGGCGTCACCTGCCGCCTCACCCGCATCGACTGAAAACCGAAGGAACCTGATGACCGACATCGATCTCGAACTCAACGCCGGCGCGGCACTCGGCGACCCGATGCAGGACTCGCTGTACCGCCGGATGCGGACGATGCATTCGCTGTACTACCAGGCCGTCGACACGATGGAACTCGAACACGTCAACCACTTCGAACGCGAAGGAGTGCTACCCATTGCGTTCTCGCTGTTCCACTACGTCAACGTGCACGACGGCTCGTTCATGATGATCACCGGCGAACCGCCGATCTGGAACGACGAGTGGCAGGAGCGCGTGCAGCTCACGATCGCCGACCACGGCAAGCACAGGACCGTCGATGAGATGGTGGCGCAGCGCATTGGCGACTACGACGCCTACAAGGAGTACCAGCGCGCCGTCTTCGAGCGAACCGAGGCACACATCGCCTCGATGGATCCGGCCGACTTCACCCGCGTGTTGATCGCCAAGCCGTACCCGCCGATGGTTGCGAGCACGTACAGCGCCCGCTGCGCCGGACCAGCGGGAATCACCGTGCTCGACGGCTTCGAGTGCTGGCTCTACCAGCACGGGCTGCGCCACATGGGTGAGATCGAGCTCGCCCGCGGGCTCGTCGGCCTCGGCGGCATGACGTCGTAGGAGCAACTGTCCGGTCGAGGGCTGCAGCGATCTCGCGCAAGGGGCACGTCTCCATCGATCGCAAGCGGCCGTTTGAGGCGGTCCTGAAACTGTGGTAGAACGATGTTGCGGGCGCGCATCCCGGTGAAAGCCGGTAACGACCGAATCGAGGACTTCGATGCCCGCCAACACACCCGTATCCCGGCGTCGTCAGAGGCGTCGCCGGATCGCCGCCGCAACGAGCGCCATCGCCATGTCGATCGGTGCCGCAGCCTTCAGCGCCAACACCGCATCGGCAGGCCGCGACGGCAATCCGAGGCCTCCCGGCAACCCGAAAGGTCAGCTGATCGATCTGCAGCTGCTCGGGATCAACGACTACCACGGCCACGTCGAGGCGAGTACAGCCGGCACCCTGCCGGCAGGAGCCGCCGGTGGCTCGGAGTACCTGTCCGCCAAACTGAACGAGTTGCGTCAAGGCAACAAGTACAGCCTGACCGTCGCCGCCGGCGACCTGATCGGCGGATCGCCTGCGTTCTCCGGACTCTTCCACGACGAGCCATCGGTCGAGACGCTGAACGCGATGCAGCTCGACGTGTCGAGCGTCGGCAACCACGAGTTCGACGAAGGCGTGACCGAGCTGCTGCGGATGCAGAACGGCGGCTGCCATCCGGTCGACGGCTGCTACTTCCCCGACGAGCCGTACCCCGGCGCCGACTTCCAGTGGCTCGCCGCCAACGTCATCAACGAGACGACCGGCGAGACGCCGCTGCCGCCCTACTGGATCGAACGTGTCCAGAACGTCAAGGTGGGCTTCATCGGCATGACGCTCGAGGCGACCGACACGCTCGTCGCCGCCGCGGGGATCCAAGGATGGGACTTCCTCGACGAAGCCGAGACCGCCAACGCGCTGGTTCCCATCCTCAGGCGCAAGGGGGTCGAGGCCATCGTGGTACTGCTTCACGAAGGTGGCTCACAAACGCCGCCCCCTGGTGATGTCGACGCCTGCGTGGGCATCTCCGGACCGATCGTGGCCATCAACGACGCACTGCATCCCGAGATCGACGTCGTCATCACCGGCCACACTCACCTGCCGTACAACTGCGTCCTGGCGGACCCGGCGGGCCGGCCCCGCATCGTGACCAGCGCCTACTCCTTCGGCCGTGTGGTCACCGAGGTCAACCTGGTCCTGGACAAGCGGACCAAGGACGTGCGCCGCAACCTCAGTACCTCGACCAATCACGCGGTCATCCAGGCCGACCTCACCCCCGACCCCGCCATGACGTCGATCATCGAGAAGTGGACGCCGCTGTTCGCCGTGGCCGGCAACACTCCGGTCGGCACCATCACTGCGGACATCAACCGAGGCGGGAATCCGCCTGGAACGGACCGTGGGGTCGAATCTGCCGCCGGCAACCTGGTTGCCGACGCGCAACTCTGGGCCACGTCGTCGAACTTCGCCGAGATCGCGTTCATGAACCCAGGGGGCGTCCGCTCCGACCTCACCTACCTGCAGTCGCGGACCCCACCCGAGGGTGACGGTGTGGTCACCTTCGGTGAGGCGTTCACGTTCCAACCGTTCGGAAACACGCTGGTGACGTACGCGATGACTGGGGCGCAGATCATCTCGGCGCTCGAGGAGCAGTGCAAGTCGACGAGACCGTTCCTGCACCTGGGCGTGTCGACCGGGTTCACCTACGACCTCAAGAGGACGATCACAGGCGGCATCTGCACTTCGATCAGCGTCACGAACGTGAAGTTGAACGGTGTGCCACTCGACCCGACGGCGCTCTACGACGTCACGGTGAACAGCTTCCTCGCCGGTGGCGGAGACAGCTTCACCACGTTCGCAGCGGTGACGACGCCGAAGCTCGACGGGGGCAACGATCTCCAGGCCCTCGTCAACTACCTCGGCACGTTCAGCCCGGTCGCTCCTCCGAGCACCGATCGGGTCAACGAATTGCCCTGATGCGTCACCAGCTCCCCCGGTCGGGGGAGCTGGTGACGCCCGTCCCATGAACACCGTCGGGTTCCGAGAGGTGCCCGGCGAGCAAAGACATCAGACATCCGTAGCGGGCGCCTCGGAAGGAGAACCTCATGTTCACCACGACTCGTTCCCGCTCCATCACGATTCGCCGACGTGTCCTGGCCGGTGCGCTGGCCGCATCGTTCGTACCTGCGCTGGTCGGCGGTTCGCCGCCGACCAGCGCCGCTACCCCGACCGACCTGATCGTCTCGGAGCCCCTCGGCGTCGGCGGCGATCCGGTGATCAACGAGTTCTCTGCCAGTACGACGGG
>DASQFE010000766.1:0-4497 GCA_035633295.1 Ilumatobacteraceae bacterium
AGGGGCGAGATCCCGACGGCAAGCGCCAACGTGACGGCGCGCCGCGACGCTCCGAGGGAGAGGGCAAGCGCTCCGCCGACCGCAGCGATCACCGTGACGGGGATCGAGGTCAGCGCTGAGGCGCCCACCGCCGCGAGTCCAAAGGCAACGACGGTGAGCGCCTTCAGTGCCGGGGCATCCCAGCGACGCGACTGCAACTCAGTCGCGATCAACGCAGCTGCGCCGCCGACCAGCGTGCAGACCGGCCACGGCTGATGGAGGGGCGCGGCGGCGGCAACACCGACCGGTGCGGTGAGGCACGCGGCCAATGTGGCGAGCGCACGTGATGTCGATGGAATCCGACGACGCCCGGCTTCCGCCGTGGCGTACACCGCGACGAGCGCCGCAACGAGGCCCGAGAACCGGATCGCCGGATCGATCAACTGCCAGTTGCCCGCCACGACGATGATCGACGCGGTGAGCAGCAGGACGGCCCCGGTCGTTGCGAGCCATCCTGCTGCAGACAGCGGTGGGAGCCGGCGGGGTGACCGCTCGACGCTGGGCGCAGGCCAGGGGGCGGCCGGGGGCGGGAATGATGGTGTACTCATACCCCTGATCGTGCAGATCGATCCGATCGGATGCCATCGGGCAAATCCCCCAGGGTGTCGTGGGGGCACGGGTCCCCCAGAGTGCCGTAGGGGCAATTCCGGATGGACCACGGTCGTCACGGTCCGCACACTCGTCACATGAACGAAACCACCGCCACGAGCCTGGGCAACGACCGATGATGATCGCCGGCGCGATCTGCGAGGAAACCGATTGCACGGGTCTGGTACTGATGATCCTGGCGATCTTCGCCGCGTTCGTGATCGTCACGGCGGTCGTCGCCGGGGCGTGGGCGATGACGGTCTCGACCGTGCTGCGCCGGAGAGGCTGGAGCGCTGCGCCACGTCGAGCCGTGGCGACGCTCTGCACCATCGGAATCGCCGCCGTGGTGTGGGGTGTCGCCACCGGGCTTTCCGAGGTCGGCCAGGTGCTGGGCGGACTGATCGCCGTGACATCGGTGCCAGTTGCGGTGTGGCAGCGCCGCGTCACCCGCTGCGCTCTTGGAGTCGGTGAGGAGTCAGTCGAGTCCGTGCTCGACGGCGTAGCGGACCAGATCACTCCGACGTGACAGGTGGAGCTTGCCGAGGATGTTGCGGACGTGGTTCTCGGCCGTCTTCGGGGAGATGTCGAGTTCGATCCCGATTTCTTTGTACGTGTGACCCCGGGCGACGAGTTGCAGCACCTGCCGTTCGCGCTCGGTGAGCGGATTCGTATCAGCCGCCTTGGCCAGCCGCCGGAACTCCCCGAGCAGGAGTGCGGCGAGTGACGGTGAGAAGACCGGTTCGCCGGCGGCGGCAGCGAGCAGGGCGGCGCGAATGTCATCGATCGGTGCGCTCTTGACGAGATAGCCGGCAGCGCCGGCAGCGACTGCCTCGAGCAGGTCGCCCTCGGCCTCGCTGACGGTGAGGATCACGATCGGACAGACCGTCGCGCATGCTTCGACGACGGCGAGGCCGCCACCTCGTGGCATGTGCAGATCCGACACCACGAGGTCGGGACGACGGGCGTTGATCACGTCGATCGCCCCCTCGGCGTCATCGGCCTCGCCGACGACATCGAACCGCTCGCCGAGCTCGTTGCGCAGCCCCGAGCGCATCAGTTCGTGGTCGTCGGCGAGGACGACTCGGATCGGTTCGGTCGTCGTGTCGTTCGTCGGTTCGATCGTCATACCGACCACAGTCTGACCTCGGTGCCGTCGCCGGGCGCGCTCACGATCTCGGCTCGCCCGCCGACGTCACGCAGCCGACCCATGATGGACTCGTCGAGCCCGTATCCGCTGCGATGATCGTCAAGGTTGAAGCCGCGCCCGTCGTCGCGAATCGATGCGAAGACGTGCCCGACATCGTCGGTTTCGACGAACACCACGACGTGACCCGCCCCGGCATGCTCGAGCGCGTTCGCGACGGCCTCGCCGGTCGCGGCGGCGATCGCTTCGCACACCGACGTCGGGGCATCCTCGTCGCCGGCGACGACGCTGACGCTGACCTGCACCTCTGCGCCGGCGTCGTGGAGCCGGGCGGCACGCTCGACGGCCGATCGGATCTGCTGTTCGAGGGACCCGTCTCCCCGGCCGCTGCTCCCGAAGAGGAACCCGCGCAGGTCGCGGTCGGCTTCTCTCGCAGTACGGGCGAGGTCGGGATCCGTGCTGGCAGTGCGCCGGTCGACGAGTGCCAAGGTCTGCAGCACGGTGTCGTGCAGGACCCGGGCGACATCGTCTCGAGCGCGACGATCGGCAATGTCGCTTTCGGCCACACGGAGGAGACGTGATTGCCATCCGAACACGAACCCCGCCGCGGCGAAGAACAGTGACGTCGCGACCAGCGAGACGACGTGCTTGGCGCTCCACTCGTCGAAGTCGTTCAGTACTGCGCCGATCCACTCGGCCGGCCCGATGAGGAGGCCGTAGGCCGCGGCGACGAACGGTCCCCGGGCGAGACCGATCGAGATCACGGCGATGAGGGGGTACTGGGTGGCGAGACTCTGGGACACCTCGAACACGTGGCCGGGCTCGAACACCCAGCCGTCGATGATGCCGAGTGCGACACCGAGCGTTCCCTCCACGACGAGGAAACCGGTGGAGAGCAACGCTGAGGGGTTCCGCCGGACTGCCCAGGTCGACCAACCCGCCGTGAACGCGACCGCGACGACGCTCAGCCACGCGGCGAGAGGGTGCACGAGCGCGTCACGATCCGTCGACACCACGACGACACCGACCATCCAGATCAGGGTGAGCCATCGGGCGACCACGAGGGCCCGTGCGACGGTGAGTGCCGTTGGGAACATCCGATGCCCTGAGGCGGGCGCCGGGTCGGCAGCGGAGGTGGCGGCCACGCCTCGAACTCTGTCATGTTGTGGTGCCCGCCAACGGGAACCTGGAGTGGCAGTACACATGTTCGCACGGTAGAATCCATCCTCGATGGCCGCCCGCACCTCTGCCGCCGAGCCGGCAACGAAGCCCCCCCGAACCCGTCGCTCCGCCAAGGTCGACGAACCACAGATCGTCGTTCGGGGTGCTCGCGAGCACAACCTCAAGAACGTCAACGTCGAGTTGCCGCGCGACAAGCTCATCGTGTTCACGGGGTTGTCGGGGTCCGGCAAGTCAAGCTTGGCGTTCGACACGATCTATGCCGAGGGTCAGCGCCGCTACGTCGAGTCGTTGAGCTCGTATGCCCGCCAGTTCCTCGGCCAGATGGACAAGCCCGATGTCGATGTGATCGAGGGGCTGTCGCCGGCGATCTCGATCGACCAGAAGTCGGGGAGTCGCAACCCGCGCTCCACCGTCGGCACGATCACCGAGGTCTACGACTACCTGCGATTGCTGTACGCCCGCATCGGCATTCAGCACTGTCCGAACGACGGCACCAAGCTGCAACGCCAGACCCCGCAACAGATTGTCGACCGCATCCTCGACATGGACGACGGCATCCGGTTCCAGGTGTTGGCTCCGGTCGTTCGTGGCCGCAAGGGCGAGTACGACACGCTGCTGCAGGACCTGTCCGGCCAGGGCTACGTGCGGGCGCGCATCGACGGCGAGACCGTCGACATCGATGAGTTCCTCAAGCGCGACGAGCGCCTCGCCAAGTACGAGAACCACAAGATCGAGATCGTCGTCGACCGCCTGGTGCTGAAGGAGGGCATCGAGCGCCGCCTGACCGATTCGTTGGAACAGGCGCTCGGGCTGGCCGACGGTGTCGCCGAGATCGAGGTCGTACCGCGCGAGGGCGAGGGACCTGCCGAAACGTTGACGTTCAGCCAGCATCTGGCGTGTCCGGTGTGCGGCACGAGCTACGACGAGCCGGCGCCGCGCAATTTCTCGTTCAACTCGCCGTATGGCGCGTGTGTTGCGTGCGACGGCTTGGGCACCACGTTCGAGGTCGACCCCGAGTTGATCATCCCCGACCCGGAGATGTCGCTGGTCGACGGTGCGATTGCGCCGTGGCGCACTGCCAACACGCAGTACTTCACGCGCATGCTCGAGTCGGTCGCCGAGGTCAACGAGATCGACATGAACGCTCCGTGGGAGGAGCTCACTGCCAAGCAGCAGAAGGTCATCCTGCACGGGGTGAAGGGCAAGATGACCGTCAAGTACAAGAATCGGTATGGCCGGTCGCGGACGTACTCGACCGAGTACGAGGGCGTCATCCCCTGGATCAGGCGACGTCACGAGGGCAGCGACAGCGAATGGGCGCGCGAGCAGTACGAGGGCTACATGCGTCTCGTTGCGTGCACCTCGTGCAACGGTGCGCGGCTCAAGCCGTCGACGCTGGCGGTCACCATCGAGGGCAAGCACATCTCCGAGGTGTCGGACATGGCGATCGGTGAGTCGGCAAAGTTCCTCGCGGCGCTCGAGTTGTCCGAACGTGATCGCTTGATCGCCGAGCGGGTCACCAAGGAGATCAACGCTCGGCTCGG
>DASQFE010000767.1:0-3879 GCA_035633295.1 Ilumatobacteraceae bacterium
GACAGTTCGAAGTCCGCACTGGCGGCAGACCTGAGCATCACCGGCATCAGTTCGACGCTGCGTTCACTGACGCTCGACCCGCCACGGGTGCGTGGTCTCTTGGTTCGTTGCGGGGTGGCGCCGGGGGGCGGCCGGGCAACCCTCTCGACGCCACCAGCCCCAACAACTAATGTGCGGTTCTCCCTATGCAGCCGAGCGATGTCGGTTCCCGAGACGGCCAGCTTGATGGATGTGCCCACTGCGCAGTAGGGCTGATGGAGGGGGCTCGATTCTGTAGCATGTGCGGCGCCAAGATTCGCCTCCCGGACGACGGCGAGCCGGAATCTGCTCTCGGCGTTCGTCGATTCGCATCGTCCACGCAGGAGATTGGACCGCAGCGGCGTCGGCTCACGGTGTTGTTCGCTGATCTGAGCGGGTTCACAACGCTGACGCAGCAGTACGAGCCCGAGGACGTGCGTTTGCTCGTGGATTCATTCCTCGGTATCGCACGGGAGGCCGTCGAGACGTGGGGAGGGCGTGTCGATCAGTTCCTGGGTGACGGCGTGCTGGCCGTGTTCGGCGATCCGGTCGCCCGTGAGGACGATGCCGAACGCGCCGTTCGTGCCGCCGTCGACATCAGCTCGGCCACACGCGATCTTCGTCTCCCCGGGGCCCGAAGCGGGCCGCCCCAGACCTCGCACATCGGCGTCGCTACAGGAATGGCCGTCACGGCTGATGCCTCGAACGACCTCGGTGTCACGGCACCGATGGGCACCGTGGTGAATTTGGCGGCACGTCTGGAGTCCCTCGCCGGCGCCGATGAGATCCTCGTCTGTGCCACGACGGCACACCTCGTGCGCCGGGTCGCGACGATGGCACCGCTCGGCGATCGTGAGATCAAGGGCATCGATCAGCCGGTCGAGGTGCATCGGGTGGTGGAGTTCCACCGTGCCGATCCGATCGTGGCGGGCCTGAGTTCGCTCGTCGGTCGCGCCCGCGAGCTCGAGACGTTGTCGGCCGGAATCGAATCCCTCGTCGTCGACGGCAAGGGTGGGGCGGTGGTCGTGCTCGGCGAGGCAGGCGCCGGCAAGTCGCGGTTGTTCCACGAGATCCAGCACGCCAGCAGTCGGGACGGCTCGTCGACCGTCACCTGGCTGGAGGGGCGGGGGCGGTCGACGGGTGTCTCCACGCCGTATGCACCGATCATCGAGGTGATCGAGTCGGTGGCCGGCATCGAGGAGCACCATGACGAGCGGGAGCTCCGGCGACGTCTCGGCGAGCTGGTCGAGCGCCTCGATCTCTCAGGCGATGATGTTCTCGGCACGCTGCATCGCCTGTTCGCCGTGGAGGATTCGGACGAGGCGTCACGAGACCGTGAGGGATACCAGGCTCGACTCGGTCACGCCATCGAGGCGTTGCTCACTGCAGCGTCCCGCCGGGCCCCGACGGTGGTGTGCGTCCAGGATCTGCACTGGGTCGATCCGTCGACGATCACGATGCTGCGGTCGATCGTCCCTGCGCTCCGTTGCGACATCCTGTTCCTGTTCAACAGCCGCCCCGTGGACACTGCTTCGATCATCGACGGCTGCACGGAGATCCGGCTGGGTGATCTCGACGTCGCATCGACCGGTGAGCTGATCGAGTCCCGCCTCGGCGCCGCGGCCGACGAGGCACTCATCGCCATGGTGGCCGAGCGATCCGGTGGCAATGCGTTCTTCGCCGAGGAGGTGCTCAACCGGCTCGTCGAGGAGGAGAGTCTCGAGGTACGAGGTGGCTGCTGGGTGCTTCGTTCGAACGCTCGTCAGGACGACGTGCCGAGCACCGTGCAGGGTGTGATCGCTGCGCGTCTCGATGCGCTGCCGTTTGCGGCGCGCACGCAGCTTCGTCACGCGGCTGTCTTCGGGCGGGACTTCACGACTGACGACCTCCGAAGCCTCGAGCCCGACATCGATCCGACGGAGGCCCTCGACGTCCTCGTCCGA
The DNA here is from genome assembly GCA_035633295.1 of Ilumatobacteraceae bacterium. GTDB lineage: Bacteria > Actinomycetota > Acidimicrobiia > Acidimicrobiales > Ilumatobacteraceae > Sva-07. The sequence continues at coordinate 1,962 of DASQFE010000767.1, forward strand.
GCCGACATCATCCGTCCCGTCGGAGATGCCGATGCCGCTGATCGGTACGACTTCAAGCACGCGTTGACGTTCGACGTCGTGCGCAGCAGTCTGACAAAAACCGAACGACGACGTCTCCACCGCGCCGCTGCGATCTCGATCGAGTCGAGGATGACCGGACGCACGATCGAACTGGCGGACGTGCTCGGTGAGCACTACCACCTCGCCGGCGAGGTGGAACCCGCCGTGCGTCATCTGGGCATCGCTGCACAGCGTGCGCTCGATCGCTACGCGATCAACGAAGCCGATCAGCTCTACCGCATCGCCTACGAGATGTTGATCGGCGAGGCCGGCGACGATGAACGCCAGCGTCATCTCGGCTCGCTGCTGATCGGCTGGGTCCTCGTGCACTACTACCGCGGCACCTGGCGCGACGCGACCGACCTGCTGGCCCTCCACGACGACGACATCGATGCGAACGGTGACGCACGGGTCGTCGGTATGGCGCTGGCCTGGCGTGGATTTTCGGCAGCGATCGCACAGGCATCCATCAACGAGGCGCTCGATCTCCTGGATCGTGCCATCGAGGTCGGTGAACGGGCCGACGACCCCGAAGTACTGGCGCACGCGCACACGTGGAGAGTCTGGGCGCAATTTCTCTGCGGCAACCACGCCGAGGCGCTGGCCGACGGTGAGCGGGTGGACGAGTTGCTCGGTCGGCTCGTCGATCGGCGGTACGTGAGCATCAAGTCGGCAGGTGCGATCGGACTTGCCGAAATCGGGCTCGGCCGGTTCGCCAACGCTCGTCGAACCGCTGACTGGCTGATCGCCACCGGCGCCCAAACCGGAAGTACCCGTGCGACGTCGATGGGGCAGTCGGTGTTGAGTCTGGTCGCCACGGTCACCGGCGACATCGAAGCCAGTGCGGCGTTCGGACGCGAGGCTGTGGCCACTGCGACGGACCCGATCTACCGTGATTTCGCGCGCGTCATGGGCGTGCACGGATTGGTTGCCGCGGGCGTCGTCGACGAGGCGCGAGCGATGCACGACGACCTGGTCGACTCGTGCACGACCCTCGGACTCGATGGCCTCATTCTCGCCGCCGCCCCGGCGTGCGGCGTGATGAACGTCCTCGCCGGCGACTTGACCGGGGGCATGTCGGAACTCGACGACGCAATCGATCGGGCCGAGCGCGCCGGCAGTCCTCTGCTGGCCTCGTTCGGCCGCGTGTACCGTGCGAGCGTCAGGGCGCGGGCGGTCACGCGGGAGGTTTCCGTTCCGCTGACCATCGTGTTGCGGAATCCGAGGTTCGTGACGCGCCACGCGCTCCCAGCGCGCCGCCGCGGGGTCGACGAACTCGAGCAACTGATCATCGATCTGCCCACGCAGGGTGGTGCCGGTCTGCGCTGGCTGGTGTCGATCGAACTGGCCAAGCTGCTGGCCGTGCGCGGTGACCGGCCTCGGGCGGAGGCGGTCATCGCCCGGGCGGCCAGCTGGATGCCGGATGCTCCGGCAACGTCGCTCGACGACGTCCTCGGCGTGTTCGGTGCAACCTGAGTCGGCGAGTTGCGCGAGTTGCAGACGTCACTCTGCGACGTCGGTCGGATGCGTCTGAGCGAGCCGTGCGGCGACGGTGCGGCGGATCGGGTCGGGAAGGATGTCCGGCGCCGCGAGTCCGTCGATGAAGGCTGCGCCGGATACCCGGACGAGCTCGACCGGTTCGGTCACCGTGACCGTCGCCGTGCGAGGACGCCGTCGGAGCACACCGATCTCGCCGAACCAGTCGCCCGGTCCCATCCTGTTGACGTCGCGAACGGCCCCACCAGCCCCGCCGGTGGAGCGGACGACCAGCGCTCCGGATCGCACCACGAACAGGTCGTCGGCCGGGTCGCCTTCGTTCAGCACATCGTGTCCGATCCCGTGCTGTTCGATCACGGCT
>DASQFE010000768.1:0-2857 GCA_035633295.1 Ilumatobacteraceae bacterium
AACCGGAAGACACCAGCTGGTGGTCCACCGATGACCTCTGGCGACATGCGTTGGACGCTGCGGTGGTGTTCGTACGTGCAGCGGCGGAGCGCCAGGGCACGCCGGTCGAGGACGTCTGCGGTTCGCTCGCAACTACCTGACCGTCCTTGTTGCCTTGCGAAGCGCGCGCATATCGGGCATTATCCGGGTGATCTTGTCAAGGGGTCTGTTGGAGTAGCTGGTCGATGAGGTCAGCTCGGACGGGCTGGTTGTGGCTGCGGGCGTGGTCGCGTTGACGGATGAGCACGGGGTGGAACTCGATACTCGTGGCGAAGTGGACGCAGGTCTCGCAGATTGATTCGTAGCGGCAGTCGAGGATGGCTGGTCGTTGGCAGTAGCCGTTGGCGAGCAGCCGGTGGTGTTCGGCGCGTAGGAGTCGCATGGCTGGTCCTTCGCTGTCGGGTGTGAGGTTCTCGCCGGTGTAGAGCGCTTCGACTTGGGCGGTGACGCGGGCGTATTCGGCTGCGACGGTGTGGTTCGCGATGCGTGCGTAGCGGCGGGTCATGTCGAGTGATCGGTGACCGAGCAGCGCGGCGATCGCGTCGAGTGACATGCCGCGGTTGATGGATTGGGTGGCCAGGGTGTGTCGGAACCGGTGCGGGTGGAGGTGGCTGATCCCGGCGCGACGGGCAACGAGGTGGCACATGCGTGACACGGTGTGTCGGCTGATGGGTTGGCCGTTCTTGGTGAGCAGGCGGCCGGTGTTGTCGGCTGGGGTGGTGGCGCGGCGGTGCTCGATGAGTTCGACGAGGAGGGGATGCAGGGGGATGTAGCGGTCGTTGCGGAGCTTGCCGATCGGGATGCGCAACCAGGGGGCGTCGCCCATGTGGACCAGGGCGTCGGCTTCGAGCGCGCAGAGTTCGGACACGCGCATGCCGGTGCGGGCGAGGAGCTCGAGAACGAGTCGACGCAGCGGGTCGGTGTCGGCTTCGACGACGGCCATCAGTTGGCTGTATTCGCCGTCGTCGAGGAATCGTGGGAGTGGTTCGTCTTCGCGTGGCAGATCGCCGAGGAACATCGGGATCCGAGCGGGTGCGTCGGGCCAGTCCCATTCGGTGATGCGGGTGAAGAACATGCGCAGCATCGTCAAGCAACGACGAACGGTCGCGGTCTTGGGTGGTGTCCCGAGACGTGTCGGCACGGTGACGAGATCGATCTTGAACGCTTCGATGTGTCGACGGGCGATGCCGTTGACGCAGACCAGGTCGGGGTGGTGTGCGTGCAGGAACCGGGCGAAGCGCAACAGGTCCGAGTTCGCCGCCTCGATCGTGGTCGGCCGCAACGACACCGCGATCTGATCCAGGTAGTCGTTCATCGTTGCCGCCATGGTCGGGGCGTGATTGTTGATCTGTTCCCACCCGGGTCGAACCCGGCGGGGATCATCGACGTCGAGGGCGTGCGCGGCGGTCATCGGATGCTCCCGCGGAGCTGCGCATCGATCGCTTCGCTGGCTCGTCGATACTCGCCAGCGAGCCAGTCGTCGCCGAGGTGCAGATAGATCCTGGTCGTCTCGATCGAGGCGTGACCGGCTTGGGCTTGGATGGCTTCCAATGCCATGCCGGCTTCGCGCAGCCGGGTGAAACAGGTGTGCCGCAGCTGATGGCACGACGCGTGGGTGAGCCCTGCTCGATGTCGGGCGCCTTGCAAGATCTCATCGAGCCCATCGACGCTGAGAGGTCCTCCACGTCGCGGTTGTTTCAACACCACGAACACCCGGTCCGTTGGGGCGTCGAGCGGGCGTTCGTTGTCGAGATAGGACGCCACGGTCGTGAAGAACTGTGCCGACATCGGGATCAGACGTTGACGTCCGCCCTTGCCATCGGCGATGAACACCTGCCGATCACCCAAGCGCAGATCGACCAGGCGCAGACCGAGAACCTCGCAGCGGCGTAGGCCGCCCAGCAGCATTGCTTCGACCATCGCCCGATCTCGATCGGTGCGCAACGCTGCGCGCAGCCGGCCGACCTCGTCGGTCGACAACACCCGCGGCAACGTCTTGGGAGTTCGCAACAGCGGCACTCCCCGGCGACCGCGAGCGAGCTCCCGGCGCGTCGAGAGTCCTCGCGGGACCGGGTTCGACCGCACCCCCGGTTCCTCGCACGCGACCAGGAACGAATACAGACCCGACACGCTCGACAACCGGCGCTGGACCGTGCGAGCAGACAAACCCGACGCGTCGTGCAAGGCGACGACCTTGGCGGTCACGGCGCGCTGCGCACGAATGAACGCGAACACGTCACGAGCCCGAACGTCAGCGACCGGCTTGTCGACGAACTCGAAGAAGATCTTCAGATCGAACGCCGTCGCCCGCACCGTGTTCGGCCGACAACGGCCAGCGACGAACTCGAGATAGCGATCCAACACCTCGATCCCCAACGCATACCCCACCACGCCAGGCACGCGCACCATCACCGGCTGAACTCCCACAGACACCTCCACTCATCTCGGCAAGAACCAACCCTCGCCGCGCTGGACTTTCACCCGTATATCAAGCAATCTGCTCGGGTGGGCGAAGCGTTCGACTATGCGCTAACCAAGGCCACTCCTGACGTGGCGGCAACGTTGCAGTGGCTCGTTGCGCAGGGCGCAGCAACCACACGTGAGCTAGGCGGCGAGCACGAAGCCTTCGGCAACGTTCTCATCGAGTTCACGCTCACTGATTCGGTCCTGACGATCACAAGGGACCGGGACCAGTGGCTCCTCGACGTGCAGTGTGGAGCGCTTCCTCCATTCGACTTCGACGTGATCCACGTGGCGCTTCACGGCGATGACCAGTGGTCACAGAAGCTACCGAATCCGCTCCCAGCGCAACTGCCAG
>DASQFE010000769.1:0-5178 GCA_035633295.1 Ilumatobacteraceae bacterium
TCCATCGGGGCGAGAACCAGGAACCCTGACTGATGACTTTGACCTCAACCATGCTGCTCGATCGCGCCCACAATGGGGGCGTGAACGGACACCACGATGCTGGCGATCCGCCAGCGAAACCGACCCGTCGGCGGTTCTCCGCCGAGTTCAAGAACCGGATCGTCGACGAGTACGACGCAGCTGACCGCGAAGAACGCGGAGCGTTACTTCGTCGCGAAGGTTTGTACACCTCGCACATCTCGGAGTGGCGCAACCAGCGCCGTCAAGCCAGCGAGCCGGCCGCCACGGGTGGTCGGCGACACAGCGCCGAGCAGATCGAACTCGGCCGGCTCCGCAAGACCAACGCCCGACTCCAGTCCGAGCTGGAACGCACCAGGTTGGCGTTGGAGATCACGGGAAAAGCACACGCGCTCTTGGAGTTGCTCTCCGAGAGCGCGGACATCGATCCGAAGTTCAAGAAGTGATCGACACCCACCTCGCAGAGCTCTGTGCGCTGACGTCCACGAAACAGGCATGCGCCTTGCTCGGCCAGCCGCGAGCGACGCACTACCGGCACTGCCGCCCACCCAAGCTGGGACCGCCCGTGCCGCGTCCGGCGCCGCCCAACAAGCTGACCGAGCCCGAGCGTCAACACGTGCTGGGCGTGCTGCGCTCGCCGGAGTTCTGTGATCTCGCACCCGCCCAGATCTGGGCGCGCCTGCTCGACGACGGCATCTATCTGTGCTCGATCTCGACCATGTATCGCCTGTTGCGCATCGCCGGCGAAAGCCGTGAACGTCGCCGCCAACGCAGCCACCCAGCGAAGAAGAAACCCGAGCTGATCGCCACGCGCCCGAACGCCGTGTGGTCATGGGACATCACGAAACTGAAAGGCCCAACGCGCGGCGAGTACTACGAGCTGTTCGCGATCATCGACATCTACTCCCGCTACGTCGTCAACTGGTGCGTCGCTGCGGCCGAGACCGGCGACCTCGCCGCCGACTTCATCGACGCCGCCTACCGCGACCAGAACATCATCAAAGGACAACTCGCCTTGCACGCCGACCGCGGCAGCTCGATGACCTCCAAGCCGGTCTCGCAGCTGCTCGTCGATCTCGGTGTCGCCCGATCCCACTCACGTCCGCACGTCTCCAACGACAACCCGTACTCCGAAGCCCAGTTCAAGACCCTCAAATACTGTCCGGCGTTCCCCGACCGGTTCGGCTCGATCGCCGACGCAAGAGCGTTCTGCGAAACGTTCTTCCCGAACTCGCCGTTGCCGAACTCCGCCGCTGCGGACTGGGGAGCGAACACCTCGGTGTTGCCATCCACAACGGCGAAACCGTCGCGTTCGAGCACGACAGTGGCGTCGGGATGATGCACGATGCCGAGATCGGTGTGGCAGCCGGCGCCCCGCTCGGCGCACTCGCCGGACTGGCGCTGGTTGCGCTCTCGGCATCGGGAATCGGCGCCGTTTCTGTCGGTGGGATCCTCGCTCTCGCCAGCGCATCAGGGATGTTGGGCGGCGTGCTCGGCGGATATCTCGGCATCGCCGCAGGTTCGGGCGACTGGGACGCCCATCAGGAAGCGCAGTACGCACATCTCGAGCCCGGTGAGGTGCTCGTCGTTGCGTGCGCTCACGGCCGGGCTGACGAGGTGACGACTGCCTTGCTCGGCTCGGGTGGCCGGCTGGTCGAGAACCGATCCACCCATCCGACGCACGAGGACGACGTGGGTGATGTGTGACTCGATGAACGGCTCACGTTGCGCAGGGCAAGCCGGCGCCGTTGGTGTCGTCTGACGGTGCGTCAGACCGATGTCGGGTCGAGGGCGTCGGGATCGATCGCGTAACGCGCGATTGCAGCGGCGACGTCGGCGCGGGAGACGGTGCCGGTGGCTGCAAGCGCGGACAGGGTTGCGACGACGATGTGCGGCGCATCGATTCCGAAGTAGTTGCGCAATCCCTCTCGAGTGTCGGAGAGGCCGAACCCGTCGGTACCGAGCACGACGAACGGCGCCGAAATCCACGGTGCGATCTGGTGGGGGACCGCCCTGATGTAGTCGGTGACGGCAACAACGGGTGCATCAGAGGAACCGAACAGTCGGCGAACGAGTGGTACCTGTGGCGGTTGCTCGGGGTGGAGAATGTTCCATCGATCGGCGCGCAGGGCGTTCTCGCGGAGCAGTTTCCAACTCGGTGCGCTCCACACCTCGGCGGCGACGCCATGGTCGCCGGCGAGCAGGCGTTGCGCTTCGAGTGCGGCGGCCATCGCTGAGCCGCTGGCGACGAGACGGGCAACGGCGGGAGCGTTCGTGGCCTCCCGATATCGGTAGAGGCCGTCGACGATGCCGCCTTCGACGCCGTCGGGCATCGGCGGCTGCGGGAGCGACTCGTTGTAGACGTTCAGGTAGTAGAAGACGTCTTCGGCATCCGGTCCGGTCATTCGTGTCAGGCCGTCGCGGATGATGACGGCGACTTCGTAGGCAAAGGCGGGGTCGTAGGCGCGACAATTGGGCACGACCGAGGCCAACAGCGGGCTGTGGCCGTCGCAGTGTTGCAGTCCTTCGCCGAGGAGTGTGGTCCGGCCGGCGGTGGCGCCGATCAGAAAACCGCGGCCCCGGGCGTCGCCGAACTGCCAGATCGCGTCGCCGACACGTTGGAATCCGAACATCGAATAGAAGACGTAGAACGGCACCATCTGAGTACCCCACGTTGCGTAGGCGGTACCAGCCGCGGTGAACGACGCCATGGCAGCTGCTTCGCAGATCCCTTCTTCTAGGACCTGTCCGTCCGTTGCTTGACGGTACGAGAGCAGCATCCCCGCGTCGACGGGTTCGTAGAGTTGGCCGGTCGGTGAGTAGATGTGCGCTTTGGCGAAGAGGGGTTCCATCCCGAAGGTGCGGCCCTCGTCGGGAATGATCGGCACGATGCGGTTCCCGATCTCGGAGTCGCGCATGAGATCGCGCAGCAGGCGCGTGAACGCGCTCGTCGTCGATGCGGTGATCTTGTCGCCGGAACCGACCAGCAGGGGTGCGAACGGGTCCTTCGATGCGCTCGGACGTGGGAGCGGAGTCGCAGTGGTCATGCGTCGAGGAATCGGGCCGCCAAGTTCTCGGCGACGTTCACGGAGGTATTGGACTTCCACGGAGTCTTCGCCGGGATGGTGGTATGGCGGAAGGTCGTCGTCGAGTTCGGCGTCGCTGATGTCGAGTTCGAGCCGGTCGCGGAACGTCTTGAGCTCTGCGACGGACATCGTCTTCATCTGGTGGGCGGCGTTGCGGGCCTCGAAATCGGGGCCGAGTGCCCAGCCCTTCACAGTCCGAGCCAAGATGGCGGTTGGCGCTCCGCGGTGTTCGATCGCGGCCGAGTACGCGGCGTGGAGCTTTGCATGGTCGTGGCCGCCCACACGCAACCGACGGATCTGGTCGTCACCGAGGTGGGCAACCAACTCGGCGAGCCGAGGATCGGTTCCGAAGAACCGTTCGCGGATGAAGGCTCCGGATTCGACCGCGTACTTCTGGTACTGGCCGTCGAGCGTGGTGTTCATCTTGTCGATGAGTACCCCGTCGGAGTCAGCAGCGAGCAGCGCATCCCACTCCCGCCCCCACACGACCTTGATGACGTTCCAACCTGCCGCACGAAACCTGGCTTCGAGCTCCTGGATGATCTTGCCGTTTCCGCGCACTGGGCCATCGAGGCGCTGCAGATTGCAGTTGACGACCATCACGAGGTTGTCGAGTTGTTCTCGGCCGGCGATCGACAGCCCGGCAAGACTTTCCGGTTCGTCCATCTCGCCGTCGCCTGGGAACGACCAGACCCGCGAGTTCGATGTGTCGGTGATGCCGCGGTTGGCCAGATAGCGATTGAAGCGGGCTTGGTAGATCGCGTCGATGACGCCGAGGCCCATCGACACCGTGGGGAACTCCCAGAAGTCGGGCATCCGGCGTGGATGGGGGTACGACGCAAGACCGCGCCCGCCGGTCTCACGTCGATAGGAGTCGAGGTGTGCTTCGTCGAGATGACCCTCGAGATATGCCCGCGAGTAGATGCCGGGGGACGCATGACCTTGAAAGAAGACCTGATCGCCGGTCCGTCCATCACCCCGACCACGGAAGAAGTGGTTGAAGCCGACCTCGTACAGTGACGCCGCGGACGCATACGTGGCGAGGTGGCCACCGAGACCGTCGAAGCGATGGTTGGCGCGAGCGACCATCGCCGCGGCGTTCCAACGGATGATGCGTCGGATCCTGTGTTCGAGTTGTTCGTCGCCGGGATAGGCGGGTTCCGCCGACGCAGGGATCGTGTTGACGTAGTCGGACGTGACGAAGCCAGGGAACTCGATCCCCAACCGGGGCGCCTCCTGCAACAGTTGCGAGATCAGGTAGCGCGCACGGCGGCTGCCTTGCCGGCTCACCACGGCCGACAGCGAGTCGAGCCATTCCCGTGTCTCACCAGGATCGGGATCGGGAAATTGAGCAGTGAACGCTGTGTCTGGCGATGCGTTGATCATGAGTGCGCTCCCGGTGCGGGGAAGGGAAGGCTCACAGGAGTCGCCTCCGTAGGAGCCATCCTTGGCTCGAGATGTCGCCGGGAGCAGAGGCCAAGGTCCCTCGGCCAGCGCCGCACGGGGCGTGACGCATCGGTGCTGCCGTTCGGCTTGCGAATCTGTCGTCAGCGTCTCGGCGGTGATGGCCTCGACGCTGGGCGTTCACTGGAGCCGGGTGCGAGGATCGAACTCGCCACCTCATGATTACAAAACCCTCCAGGACCGTCCGCCTGGTATCGACGTGTGCCGTTTCGTGTGCTCTGAGCAGGCACGACGCGATTTCACGTGCTGACTGGTGTTGTCTCGTATCGGCCAGTATTGACTCGTTCGTGGGCAATCCGTGGGCACGAAGCCGCCAGTGCCGCACTCGAAATCGTCGCCGAAGTACAGCACCAGAGTACCCACGGTTGCGCTGCGGCCGTGGCTGTCTGCGGGGCCATCACCATGCCGCAGTCGGCCACACTGTTGGTGTGAAGCGCGCGACCGCGATCCGGCACCTGGTCGAGATGGCCGAGGTCGCCACCGAGCAGTCGCGGTTGGGCCGGACTGCAATCGGTTGGCCGCTCACCGAGATGTGGGTCGCAGGCGAACTGCTCGAATCTTCCGACGAGATCGACCATGGCACGTTCGTGTTGATGATCGACCTTCCTCC
>DASQFE010000770.1:0-8267 GCA_035633295.1 Ilumatobacteraceae bacterium
CTGCCCCGTGTTGGTGTGAGCTTCGAGCTGCCCCCCGGATTCGACCGGGTGCGTTGGTACGGGCGCGGGCCGCTGGAGAACTACCCGGACCGCAACCGCGGTGCGCTCCTCGGCACCTGGGAGGCAGGCATCGACGAGCCGCCGTATCTCGTTCCGCAGGAGTTCGGTCTGCGCACCGATTGCCGGTGGTTCGAGTTCGTGTCAGATGACGCAACGCTGCGTCTCGACGTGCTCGATCCGACCGTCATGCATGTGTCGGCGACGAGGTTCACCGCGCAGGATCTCTACGTTGCCGGCCACCAGACCGACCTTCGGCCGCGACGGACACTGGTGGTACACGCCGACGTCGCGCATCGTGGCCTCGGCACCGCCAGCTGTGGGCCCGACGTGCTCGACCGCTACCGGATCAGCCAGGGCACGTACCGGTTCAGCTACCGACTCTCCGTCCGCTGAGCTTCGAGCCCACCTCGCCCCACCCCACCTCGCCCCACCCCACCTCGCCCCACCGTTGCCGTTTGCGTTGCACTTGCGTTGGCCCGTCCCAACAGAACTGTCACGCAAACACTGGGGGAGGGGCGTGGGCGTGGTGTCAGCCGGCTGGTCGGATGCGGATCGGCTGGTCGGAGGCGGTCTTGTTGCGGCCGGTTTCGAGGTCGAATCGCCACCCGTGCAGGGTGCAGACGAACTCGCAGCCGTCGATCTCGCCGAACGCGGCGAGATCGGCGTTGCGGTGGGGGCAGCGTCGCTGCACGATGTACTCGCCGACGCGGATGTCGGGCTCGTCGGCGAGTTTGCTGGCGGGTGTCAGCTTGCGCACCACCTCGGCCTCGGTGCGTCGCATCCGCTCACGTGACAGCGACTTCAGAAAGTTGTAGACGTACTCGTTGAACTCGCCGGCACGCCACGCGGTGAAACGACACGACAACAGCAGCGAGTTGCTCCAGTCGACGGCGCGCTGCGCGACCACGGTCTCGACGAGGTCACGCGGAATGTCGAACCGGAACGCGTACTCCTCGCCGTCGTGCGGCCGCACTTCGCCCGCCGGAAAGTCGATCAGGATCGGGAGGTCGCCGGCGCGTAGCAGCACGTTCGCTCCCACCTGGGCTCGCAACGTGGGCGCCATCTCCAGCAGCGGCTCCCACCACTCCTGCAGCGCAGCGAGTAGATCGGTGCTGGGTGGATTCCACGAGGCCTTGAGGTCGTCGAGCCACGGCTTCCAGTCGGCTTGGTACTGCCTCAGATACGGACGCTTGTCGGCGAAGATCGTCTCGACGTCGGCGACGGGATGCGTCACCTCGATCGAGGTGGGACCGATGTCGATCGTCGTGCCAGGGATGTTCATGATGCCGTTGCGCCCCACTGCTGAGAGGCGGGCAAGGAACGCGGTCTGGTCGGGGAAGATGCTCAGTTCATCGCCATCGATCATGTTCAGGGCGAAAAGGTCATCGTCGAGAAACGCCGGCGGTCCAGCGCTCGGAACGACATGACGGGCATCGATGTTCTCGACGTAGCGCATCGCCCGGGCGAACTGGGCGTCGACCTTCGCCTCGCACAGCAGGCGCTTGTCGGCCTCGGGCATCTCGTACACCATCGGGTACCAGATGGCGCCCGAGAACTGCAGCCAGTGCAGGTCGACGGGTCCGTGCGATCGGAGTTGCGTCAGATCGTTGGTACGACAGTCGTTCTGATTCACGAGGATCGAGGTGCCGTCGGAAACCACGAGGGCCGAGTCGCCACCGGGGCCGTCGGTGATCGAGGTCTCGACGTGTATGGCCACCGTCAACCCCGGTGCGATCACGAGTTCTTCGGTGTCGACGGTGCGGATGAACTCGGTGAAGCCGAGCGTCTGCAGGGTGCGTTGCTGTTCGCGCGTCGGGAAGCCGGGAAGCAGGATCGGGATGTCACGCCGGAGGTGTTCGCGCAGCCAGGGCTCGTCGAGGTGGTCGCCGTGCAAGTGCGAGATGTACAGGAAGTCGGCGTGTTCGATTCGTTCGCACAGGTCGTTGCTCAACTGGTCGTTGCGCGGGAACACGAACCACGAACCGAAGAACGCCGGGACGAACCAGGGGTCGCACAGGATCGAGCCAGCGTCGGTCTCGACGAGCATGCCCGCATGGCCGATCGAAGTGGCGCGCATGGTGTCAGGGTACGGCCGCTCGGGCCGACCGTCGTGATCAGGCGACCGGTGGGTCGGTGAACTGCTGGCCGGCGCGAGAGACGTGCTCGGTCCAGGCGGCTGCATCCCAGTACCGCAATTCGTATCGACCCGACGGGTCGGCGTACCAACCGGCGGGAACGGCCGGCTCGGCGGCGGGCGCCGGCTCGGGGGCCGCGACGGGTGCCGCCGCAGCGACCACCGGTGCTGCTTCGGTCTCGGCGGCGGGCGCCACCGTCTCTTCCGGTGCGGTTGCCCAACCAGCCGGCTCGTCGACCGCATCTGCGACTCCAGCGACAGCAACATCTTCGACGATGGCCTCTTCGATCACCAGTTCTGCTGCGGCTTCTTCGACGATGGCTTCTTCGGCGGCGACTTCGAGTGCCTCCTCTTCGACGATGGCCTCTTCGATCACCAGTTCTGCTGCAGTTTCTTCGACGATGGCTTCTTCGGCGCCGACTCCGATTGCCGCCTCTTCGATCATGTCGAGTTCACCGGACTCGCGACTGAGATACGCCACGATGTTCGTGCCGGCAGAAACGATCGAGACGACGTCCCAACCCTCAGCTGCCTTCTCATTCAGCAACGGGGTGAGGGAATCGGCGTCGTAGGACGAGGCGGTGACCGAAGAGAACTCCTGCATGAACGCGATGTTAGACCACGCGTGGCCCTCCGCGTGTTCTCTTACGGTCAAGTCTTCAAACTCAGTCCGACTCGGCAGTGACACCTTCGGTGAGACGGACAAGGTCACCTTCGGACGGGTCGCCGTCGTACACCAATTGGCCACCATTGAGAGCGATCAGACGGCTGCTTTCCTTGACGCTCGACAATTCGTGAGTAGCGACCACGAGGGTGGCCCCATCTCCGTGGGCCAGCGTGAGCAGTTCCAGCAGTGCCTCGCGGCCGGTGCGATCGAGGCCAACGAACGGCTCGTCGATCAGCAGGAGGTCGAAGGGCCGCACGAATGCCATGGCGATCGCCGCCTTCTGCTTGAGGCCACGGCTGAACGTCATCGGGAGGTCGTCGATGCGGGGTGTGAGGCCGACCATGTCGACCAGGTCGACGGCCTGCTGCTCCCAGTTCTCGGTGCTGTGGAGTCGAGCGATGTACTCCAGATGCTCCCACACGGTGAGGTCGTCATAGAAGACGGGTTGGTCGGCGAGATACGAGATCGATGCCCGCGCTTCGAGCGACCCCACCGCGTGGCCGCCGACGGTGGCGGAACCTTCCGACGGCTCCAGCATCCCTACGAGCATCCGCAAGAGCGTCGTCTTGCCGCTGCCGTTGTGACCGATCAGCGAGACTCTCTGGCCGGCCTCGATACGCAGGTCGAGCGGCTCGAGTGCCGGCGCGTCGCCGTAGAACTTGGCGATGCCGATGGCCTCGATGGCCGCGGCAGGTCCCTTCGGGCTCGTTGCCGCTGCGTTCGCCTTGCCGCTGCCTCGTGGGGCCGTGGCCACAGATCCGCCAGCGGCGGCCTGCTTGGCGGCGGGCTGCTTCGACGCGGCCTTGGCTGCCTCCTTCGCCGACGGTCGCTGATGCTTCGATTGCGGGCGATTCGAGCGTGAATTGGATGGTTGGCTCATGATGACGCGGCACGTCCCTCTTCGAAAAAGGTTCGGATCTTGATTCCCCACGGGTCTCGCCGCCGGACCCACAACACGACGACGGCGATGAACAGTGCGAGCCCGATGACCGAGCGGCCCACGCTGGCAGCGTCGCCACTGAACCGTGCGACGAACACCGGGACGGTGGCGACTGCGCTGAGTACGACGGGGAGCATCGCCTTCAGCACGGTCGAGAAACCGGCGAACTCGGGTGGAACGAAGCTCGTCTCCGCGTCGGCGGGCGTACCGAGCAGTGTCGTGGTTCTCGGTGGCACCGGAGCGTCGAGCACGGTGACCACCACGCCACCCATGGCGCCCGCCCATGCCATCGGGATCGCAACGGCGAATGCTCCGAACGCCACCGACGGATCGATCGCCGAGGCGACGCTCGCCCCGATCATTGACACGATCGCCAAGAAGATGGCCGGCGCCACGAGATGGTGTGCGTAGATCCATCCCCGGTCGATCGTGAAGCCATCGGTGATGTCGGGCCGGTCGACCTCCTGCGACAGCGGTTCGAGGCATTCGAGACCGACGAGGAACAACGCGCCGAGCATCAACAACCCGAACAGCGGCGATGACTGGTACGTGAGCGATGCGCCCACACCGGCGAGCGCCGCGAGTAGGGCGATGCGCCCGAGCCGTGCGACCGGCAGTCGGCGCAGCGACCGCGACCCTCGTTTCCAGACCACACTCGGTGCGGCTACGGCTGATGCACCGGTCGATGCAGCAGCGGCGCTCTTCGTGGGCGCGGGGGCGACGTGTCGTGACAGCGTGACGGATTTCGCACCGGGCCGTGTCGGGGCGTGGCGCTGGCCCCACTGGCGCGTCCGAAGGGCTTCGGAGCGCAGTTGGCGGCGCAGCTGCACCACGGTGCGCAGGTCTTGGACCGTGGCAGCGAAGCGCAACTGCGACACCAGTTCGCCTCGTCGGGCGAGTGGTTCCAGGCGGAGTCGTCCGCCGATCACGAGTGCGGCGGCGGCCATCGCCACGGCCACGACGATGGCAATCACGTCGATGCCGCGCTGGCTGATCCCCCACAATGCGAGACGACCGGCGAGATTTCCCGGCCCAACCCGTGCCAGCCCATCGGTGCGCTCGTTCCAGACACCCCACACGACGAGGCCCTGCCAGGCGACCATGATCGTGGCGATGATCGTCGCCGCCCAGCGTGGAACGCGAAGCGCGTGACTCAGCACCGCGGTCGAGATGAACGTCGAACCGACGATTGCACCGAACGCGCCGCATGCGAGAGCCCACGCAGCGCGTGATCCTTCGACCTCGGTGGCGATCAACTGGCCCAGCACTGCGCCGGTGAGCCCAACCGCGAAGGCGGCGGCGCGGAGTCGTTGACCGATGGGCCGCAACATGAAGCCACGCTGCGAGATCGGAGCCAGCAGGACGTGTCGGATGTCGGCGACCTCGACGGAGATCGGACCGCCGTCGGCGCCGCTGCGCAATCCGAGCGCAAATGCAACGACCACCATCAACCCGATCACGGCGGGACCGCGGGTGAGGAGATCGTCGGTGTCGACCGTATCGCCGATCACGCCGTCGATCGCATCGGAGAGCCAGACCACCACGACGATGCCGACGAGGGCGAACAGGTAGACGCGATACACGATGTCGTACCAGTCGAGTTCGCCGAGGCGGCGGCGTTGACGGGTGCGTCGAAGCTCCTTGAGCGTTGCCTTCGCGGTCGACGGCGCCGGCACGGCGATCGCATCTGACGTCATCGCGGAAAGAACGTACTGCCCCCGTTGCATACTTGTGTAGTGAGCACCGAGTCGGCCCAGTTGTTCTTCGCGCTGCTGACTGTCGCGGCCGGGATCGGCGCAATCACGGTTGTCGTGCTCCGTGTGGCCACCGCTGCGGGGAGCGACGGAGCGTGGCGGATCGGATCGGCGATCAGCGACGCCGGGGTGTGGCTCGCCTTTCTCGTTGCTGCCGGTTCCACCCTCGGCAGCCTCTACTTCTCCGAGGTCGCCGACTTCGTCCCATGCCGTCTGTGCTGGTTCCAGCGCATCGCCATGTACCCGCTCGCAGTAGTTCTCCTCGTCGGCGCGATCCGAAAGGATCCAGCCGTGCGGTGGTACGTCGGACCGCTGGCGATCATCGGGGCAGCGATCGCCGGGTGGCACACCCTCATCGAGTGGAGACCGCAACTCGACAACGGCGAGTGCGAGCTGACGGGTCCGTCGTGTACCTATGTCTGGTTCCGCGAGTTCGGGTTCATCAGCCTGGCGTCGATGGCGCTCACCGCGTTTCTCACCATCCTCATACTGTTGTTCGTGCGCTTCCCCGCCAGACTGGATGCGTCCGATCCGATCGAAACGGAGCCGTTGTCGTGAATTCCAAGAACCGCACACTGCTGATCATCGTTGGGGTGATCGTCGCAGTCCTCGGCCTCGCCGGTATCGCAGTGCTTGCGGGCGGCGGAGGCGACAGCAGCTCCGGTGTCGTGGATCCGAGCGAAACCACCACTGCGCCCCCATCGTCGGGTGACGTCGAGCAGAACCGGCCCATCGCGGTCGAGGGCGACAATGTGCCCTCGCTCACCGATGTCGACCCCGATCCGGCGCTCGGCACGGCCTTTCCGACCATCAACGGCCAGAGCTTCGATGGCACGCCGATTTCGATCGGTGGCGCGAGCGACGGACCCACAATGGTCGTGTATCTGGCCCACTGGTGCCCGCACTGCAACGACGAGATCCCAGAGTTGATCGAACTCAACAACCGCGACGGAGTCCCGGCGGATATGCGCGTGGTCGGCGTCAGCACGGCCGTCGACAACACGGCGCCGAACTATCCACCGTCGGAGTGGCTGGTGGAGAAGGGATGGCCGTGGGAGGCGATGGCCGACGACGCGGATTCGTCGGCGTTCATGTTCAGTGGCGGCTCGGGCTTTCCGTATCTCGTGATCCTCGATGCCGATGGCAACGTCCTCGCCCGCGACAGCGGAGAGAAGTCTGCCGAAGACCTCGCCGTGTGGATCCAAGACGCACTCGCCAACGCCCCGACGGCCTGAACGAGACGCGGGATCAGCAGACCCTGCTCATTCCCACGCCGCTGGCAGCGTCGAGTGATCGCTGACGGCGCAATCGTCGCCGAACACCACGAAGCGGTCGAACCCGCGCAGGAACCACCGATCGTGAGTGACCGCGATGACCGTGCCGTTGAACTGGGCGAGTCCGTGTTCGAGGGCTTCGGCCGACACGAGATCGAGGTTGTCGGTCGGCTCGTCGAGGAGCAGCAAGGTGGCGCCGGACAACTCCAGCAGCAGGATCTGGAACCGGGCCTGCTGCCCGCCCGACAGCGTCTCGAAGGTCTGTTCTGCGCACCCGTGCAGTTCGTAGCGCCGCAGCATTCCCATCGCCGGGCCCAACACGACGTCGTGGCTGTACAAGATCTCCACGAGGGTGCGCCCGGACCATTCCGGGTGCTCGTGGGTCTGGTGGAACAGGCCGGGTACAACACCGGCCCCGAGTCGGCACACGCCGTGATGCCCTACCGGCGTGCCATTCACGAGGCGGAGGAAGTGGCTCTTGCCCACGCCGTTGCCGCCCAGGACGGCGACGCGTTCGCCGTACCAGAGTTCGAGATCGAACGGGTCGGTCAGTCCGTCGATTTCCAGCTGTTCACAGATCACGGCGCGTTTGCCCGTGCGCGCACCACGTAGCCGTACATCGATGCGCTGGTCGCGCACGTCGGGCGGCCGTTCGTTCTTCTCGACGAAGTGGCGCAGCTTGGTTTCAGCAGCCTTCAGCTTCGGTGCGAACGCCTCACTGATCTTGGCGCGCTCGCGCATGAGCTTGACGTAGTCGGCGAGCCGTTGACGTTCGGCGTCGTACAGCGCCCGATCCTGCTCGCGTTGTTCGTCGTGGCGCATCTTCGCGTCGCCGTAGGTGATGAAGGATCCGCCGTGGGTCCAGGCACCCCAGGCCTCGACAGTGACGATCTTCGTTGCAGTCGCGGCGAGCAACTCGCGATCGTGGCTGATGAACAGCACGGTCTTGCGTGTGGCGTTCAGTTGCTCCTCGAGCCAACGCTTGGCCGGCACGTCGAGGAAGTTGTCGGGCTCGTCGAGTACGAGGACGTCGAACTCGCTGCGCAGCAGTGATTCGAGGGCGAGGCGCTTCTGTTCACCGCCGCTGAACGTGCATAGGGGTCGGTCGGCGACGTCGTCGAGTGATTCGCCGAACGCTCGCGTGATGCATTCGTTCCACGTCACCTCGAGTTCGTATCCACCGGCGTCACCCCAAGCCGCGAGTGCGTTGGCGTACCCCATTGGATCGTCGGCGAGTCGAGCCTCGGCATCGACGAGGCGGACCGCGGTCTCGCGCAACCGCACGGGAGCCATCGACACGAGCAAATCTCGCACCGTCGTTGCCGGGTGATCGGCGGTGCCGACGAGTTGGTGCATCACACCGAGCTGGCCGTCGACGCTGACGGTGCCCTCGCTCGGATCGAGGTCGCCGGTGATCAGCTTGAGCAGCGTCGACTTG
>DASQFE010000771.1:0-11931 GCA_035633295.1 Ilumatobacteraceae bacterium
GAACCTACGCTTCGGGCGGCCTCGATCGATCCGCGGACCTTCGTCGAGCGTTCGGTGGACACCCTCGTCATCGACGAGGCGCAGCTCGAGCCGCGGCTGTTCCGGGCGGTGAAGGCGGCGGTCGACGCCGACCGTCGACCCGGACGTTTCTTGCTCACTGGATCGGCACGGCTGCTCTCCATTCCGGAGATGGCCGACGCATTGGTCGGTCGAGTCGAGGTCATCGAGCTCTGGCCGTTCAGCGAGATCGAACTCGCCGGCTCCCGTTCCAGTGTGCTCGACATCATTCAGCGATCCCCCGAACAGATCGTCGAGAGTCGTGCCGTTCGGCGCGACGACCTCGCGGAACTCGTCGTGCGGGGGAGCTTCCCCGAGGCGGTCAGCCGTGCTCCGGGGCGACGCCGTGCATGGTTCGACGCCTACGCCTCCACGAGCGTGACGCGAGTCGTCAACCAGATCGCCGATCTCGAACGTGTGGCGGAAATCCCTCGCCTGCTCCGGCTGCTTGCAGCGCGCTCGGCGGAGGAACTCAACGTCGCCAAGCTGGCATCGGAGTTCGGTTGGGCAGCGCGGACGATCGACGCCTATCTCGCCCAACTGAGCAGCGCGTTCATCCTGCAACTCCTCCCAGCATGGTCGGTGAACCTGAGCAGTAAGGTCGTCCATCGTCCGAAGATTCATCTTCTCGACAGCGGCCTGTCTGCAGCGCTGTGCGGGTTGACGGCTCAACGGCTGCTGGACACACCGGAGCGCTTCGGTGGTCTGCTCGAGACCTTCGTGATCATGGAGCTCCGCAAGCAGTTGAGCTGGTCGGAGACGCAGCCGTCGCTGTGGCACTTCCGCGACCGCGGGGGCGCGGAGGTCGACGTGGTGATCGAGTACCCCGACGGCCGAATCGTGGCGATCGAGGTGAAGAGCGGGGCGACACCATCGCACGCCGACGCACGCGGACTGCGGCTCCTGCGCGATCGCCTGGGTGACCGCTTCCATCACGGCTACCTCGCCACCACCGCGCCCGAAGCCCACCCACTCGAGGACCGACTCTCAGCGATCCCTGTCACAGCGCTCTGGAATCATCGACGCTGATCGGCCGGGGAGCTACCCCCTTTCAACTGACGTGGAGTGCGGGTTCCATGGACATGCGCCCGAAGCAATGCGTACAGTTGGCCGATGAGTGACGCCCCGGCGGCTGAGCTCGAGGTTCGCCTCCGCAACGACCGTTGGCAGCGGGAGGGCGAGCCGGAGCGAACGACCGCGACGGTAGATGGCGAGCTGGCGTCGCTGTTGGCCTTCGGACGCGCGTGGGCGACGGCCGACGGTCGTGAGGACGACTGCGACCTGACCTTCTCAGGGATGCTCGCCGCAATGGTGGCGAACGACCAACCGCTCTGCCACTGGCTCCGTCGCCATTTCGACGCGCTCGGGGTGCCGAGCGAGAAGATCACGAAAGGTCGTTCCTACCCTGGCGCCGTTCTCCGCTCAACGGGAACCCGAGCCGACGAGGAACTGACCACCACGCTTTCGTTCCGGACCGCGTTGCGAAAGGCCGTGGAACTTCGCAACCTCGCATCCCCCGGGCAACCGATCGGCGTTCGGCAACCTCAAGCGACTGGCCAACACCTACCGATTGGTCAAGACAGCGCTGAGCGACGTCGAGTTCCGCACGTTCACGTCGAGAGTCGAGGATGTGGATTCCGGCTGCCCGCCCTATCGCATCTGCATGACACAACTGGCCATTCTCAACGCCGACCGTCAGCGAGCCCTCGCAGAGAAAGGATGACGGAGAAAGGATGGCGAAACGGATGACGAAACAGATGACGACGACAGGGGAGAGGGATGCTTGATTCGCCATGGTTGGACGTTGCGCTCGGCGTGGCCTTCGTGTGGTTCGGCTTGTCGCTCGTGGTGTCAGCGATCAACGAGTTGATCAACCAACTGTTCAGCGTTCGGTCGAAGCAGCTGTGGGCTGCGCTCGACCAAATGCTCGACGGCTCGTATCAGTTGAGGCCGGCGTGGTCGCAGTGGTTGTTCATCATCGGGCACACGGGGCGGCCAAAGGACCCTGGCCTGATCGGTCCGGACAACAAGGTCTCCGAACGCCTGTACTCGACCACAACCGTTCAGGCGCTCGAAAATCATCGGAAGCCAAGCCGCAAGACCAAGATCCACAATCTGCCGCGGAAGGTGTTTTCGCAGGCGCTCATCGAGATGGGAGCCAGCGCGGCGCCGGGGCCTGCTCAGAACGTTGGTGACTACATCGCCGAACTTCCGACACCTCTCGGTCCGCAGATGATGGTGCTCTGGGTCGAGGCGCAGGGAGACTTGGCCCAGTTCCGGGTGGGTATCGAGACATGGTTCGACTCCCAGATGGCCCGATTGAGTGCGCTCTATCGCGCCCAGGTGCGGTTCGTGATGCTCGGCATCGGGGTCGTTGTGGCCGTCGCCGGTTTCGGGCTTGGCGTCCGCACGGACAGCCTGGGTCTGGTGTCTGACCTCCAGCGCGACGAGTCGTTGCGTACCGGGCTGAGTGACCTGGCGGCCAAGGTGAGTGATGAGGATCTGGCCACCATCGCCGAGCAGGGCTGCCCGCCGACCACGACCCGAGCCGGCGGGGGCGACGAGGATCCGCCGTCGACGTCGACGCCGCAGTATGTGTGCGTGGCCAAGGGCCTCGCGACATACCAGGACATCAACCTCATCTTCGATGACCGCGGCGTCACCCCCGGCGCCACCGACCGGACGTTCGGCGTCGTGTGGGACGACTTCTGGACACGCTTCGGTGACATGTTCTCGAGTTGGCGGTCGTTCCTCGGCGTCACGGTCACCGCAGCTGCGCTGTCGTTCGGGGCGTCATTCTGGTGGAACGTGATGCGACGCCTGGTCGGCCTTCGCCAGAATGGCCAGACGTCGACCTCGGCGTAGGAGCCTGGCGATGAGAGGCCCGCGATGAGGGGCGGGGCCGACGCTTGACGACCAACTCACGTCGTGAGGTTTCGCGATGGACAAGCCAACGCCGTTGGTCTTTAATGAACGACGGGCGGGCGCTACCACCCGAGGAGGGGCTGTGAATGCAAAGCGTTCGGTAAGTAGTTCGCGCGCGACCGGAGCGGCGCCACGCAAGAAGCGTGCGGCCGCAAAGCAATCGGCAAAGAAGGCGCCGAAGCCTGCTGCGGGTGGCCTGCCGCCGCTCATCTACGCCCAGGCGTCGCCGCGCTCGATCGGTGGGGTGTCGATGTTCGACATGTCCTCGCCGATCAACGCCGACAACGTCGTGGCGTTCACATCCGAAGATGAAGTCACCACGAGCGCGGTGATCCAGTTGCAGGCGGCCGGGTTCGAAGTGCTGCAGGTGTCGCCGACGTCGATCAACATTGCCGGGCGTGCATCGCTGTACGAGCAGGCATTCGGTTGCACGTTGTACACCGAAAACCGTGAGGTCATCAAAGGTGGGGCCAGACAGGACGAGGCACAGTTCGTCGACGTTCGCGAGAGCAACATCGCCGGCCTGGTGCCGACAGCAGGCTCGGCTTTTGCTGACGTGCTCGAAGGGGTGGCGATCGAGGAACCGGTGTATTTCATGGCACCAAATGCATTGGCACCGCTCAAGTCGTACCACCACCTTCGCGTGCCGGGCGATGTCTCGCTGGCGCTCAACGCCGACCGAGCGCACCGGGGCGGCATCACCGGCAAGAACGTCAAGGTGGTGATGGTCGACAGCGGATGGGAAGCGCATCCGTACTTCGTGCAGCGGGGGTACAAGTTCTCGCCCACTGTCCTCGGGCCATCGGCGGTCAATGCCGGCGTCGACGAAAACGGCCATGGCACCGCCGAGTCGGCGAACATCTTTGCAGCCGCACCTGATGTCCATTTCACGATGGTGAAGATCAACTTCGTCAACAGCACCGGCAGCTTCAACACCGCCGTCGGGCTTGCGCCTCAGATCATCAGCTGCAGCTGGGGTTCGAGTGTCCAGAACCCCCCACTGTCGGCCGCGAACCAGGCGCTCGCAGCGTCAATCGCTGCAGCCGTTGCCAGCGGCATCATCGTGGTGTTCTCCGCCGGCAATGGTCACTTCGGCTTTCCCGGCCAACACCCCGACGTGATCTCTGCGGGTGGCACGTTCATGAGCCTCAACGGTTCGACCCAAGCCTCGAACTACTCGAGCGGGTTCATGAGCAACGTCTATCCGGGGCGACGCGTTCCCGACCTCACCGGCCTGGTCGGCCAGAAGCCGCGGGCTGCCTACATCATGCTGCCGCTTCCCCAGGGGTGCGCCATCGATGTCAGCCTGGCGAGCGGCGGCGCCCACCCCAACAGTGACGAGACCACCGGTAACGACGGATGGGCCGCGATCTCGGGCACATCGGCGGCTGCACCGCAACTGGCCGGCGTGAGCGCGCTCATCAAGCAGGCGTGCCCGCGCCTCACCCCAGCCGAGGTGCGCGACATTCTCAAGTCGACCGCGCGTGACGTCACCGCCGGCTCGTGCAACACGAGCACGGGTGGCCACGCGGCAACCGTCGGCCCTGATCTGGCCACCGGTCACGGGCTCGTCGATGCCCACAAAGCGGTGCTCGTTGCCAAGGTCAGGTGCCTGGGCCCGATCCGCCCACCGATCGGCGTCACCCCGATCGGCGTCACCCCGGTGGTGCGCCCACCGATCGGCGTCACGCCGGTCGTGCGCCCACCGATCGGTGTCACGCCGGTCGTGCGCCCACCGATCGGCGTCTCGCCGGTGATCCAGCCGATCCAACCACCAGTGCTCAACCCGATTCAGCCGCCGCGCCCCGTGCTGCCGGTGATCAATCCGGGTGGCGCCATCTCGGGGATGGATGTCGCACAGGATGCTGGGGAAGCAAGCGGCCCGGGACTCACTGCTGAAGACGTCGCCGCCCTGGAGGAACTGATTCGCGACGGCGGAGATGACCTCTCGCTCTGAGCGACACACCAAACGAACCGCACCGGGCCGACAACCACCTCGGGTGCTGCTGGTCAGCATGCCCTACGGCGCATTGGAACGCCCGGCGTTGGGCCTCGGGCTGCTGAAGGCGGGGGTCCAGCGCGCCGGGTTCCACTGCGACGTGCGCTACCTGACGTTCCGGTTCGCCGAGTTCATCGGCATCGCCGACTACCAATGGTTCGTCACCGAGGCCCCATACACCGCTTTCGCCGGCGACTGGTCGTTCACGCACGCACTCCACGGACCGTGGCCGCAAGGCGATGAGGCGTACGTGCGCGATGTACTGCGCGGTACCTGGCACCTCGACGATGCAACGGTCGACATGGTGTTGCGAACCCGGCACTACGTCGAACCGTTTCTCGACCACTGCATCGAAACCATCCCGTTCGGCCACTACGACGTCGTCGGATTCACCTCGACCTTCGAGCAGAACATCGCGTCGCTCGCCCTCGCGAAGCGAATCAAGGATCGATATCCGCACGTGCGCACCGCGTTCGGAGGCGCAAACTGGGAAGGTGCAATGGGGGTGGCACTGCACGAGTGCTACCCGTTCGTCGACCTGGCATTCTCGGGCGAGGCTGACATCTCGTTGCCGGCGGCCCTGCGGGCACTGGCCGGCGGCCGACCGTTGACCGAGGTGGCGGGAGTCGTCGCTCGGGACCCGGTGCGCGGCTCGAGCATCGCGACGGGCGCACCAGAACGTGTCGACGACCTCGACGGCCTCCCACACCCCGACTTCAGCGACTACTTCGACACCAAGGATCAGACGGCCGGAGCCGACGAGGTCACCCCGGTGCTCATCCTCGAAACGGCACGCGGTTGTTGGTGGGGTGCCCGCAGCCACTGCACATTCTGCGGTCTCAACGGCGAAGCGATGGCGTACCGCAGCAAGTCGCCCGCCCGAGCCGTCGACGAACTCGACACGATCACCGAGCGCTATGGCATCGACCGCGTGCACATGGTCGACAACATCATCGACATGCGCTACTTCCGCACGGTGTTGCCTGCCCTTGCCGCCCGCCGCCGCAAGCTCAGCCTGTTCTACGAAGTGAAGGCGAACCTCAGCCATGCCCAGGTGCGAGCGCTGGCCGAAGCCGGCGTGACCGAGATCCAGCCGGGCATCGAGAGCATGAGCGACCACGTGCTCGATCTGATGCGCAAAGGCACCACCGCGCTCCGCAACGTCGCGCTTCTCAAGTGGTGCCGGGAGTTCGGAGTACAAGCCGACTGGAACCTGCTCTATGGCTTTCCCGGCGAGACGGTGGCCGACTACGCAGCGATCCTCGACCTGCTGATCTCGATCGATCATCTGCAGGCGCCTGGGGCCTGTGGGCCCATTCGGCTCGATCGATTCAGCCCGTATCACAACGATCCGGCATCGTTCGGCATGACGAACGTTCGGCCGCTGATGCCATACCAGTACGTGTACCCGACGGCCGGCAATCGATTGATGGACATCGCCTGCTACTTCGACTTCGACCTCGTGAGCGGCCGTCCGCCCGACCATGTCGCCCGGCCGGTGATCGATTACTGGCATCGTCGGCGGCTCGACCCGGCGCAGGGAAACTTCTGGCTGTTGGCGCCGACGAACAACCCCTCCGAGCGAGTCGTCCTGATCGACGAACGAACCGCGACGCGACGAACCGCAGCCTTGGAGGGATGGCAGGCCGCTGTGTACCACGGTTGCGATCGAGCGCAGGACACCTCGTCGGTGATCGCCATTGCATCAGAGGTCGACCCCACGGTGTCGGCGAACGACGTGATGCAGTTCGTCACCCGGATGGAACACGACCGGTGGATGCTCGGGCGGGCCGATCACCATCTGTCGCTCGCCGTACACAGCCCTGCTCGATGGGCGTCGACGCCGTCGTCTCCACGGTTGCACCGGATGCTGGCAGTATCCGGGCCGTGACGGACCTCGTGGCAATCGTCGTCGTGCATCCGGCGCGAGGGGTGTTGTCGCCTCGCGCAGCCATCACGGCCGACACGATCGGGGAGTTCCTTCCCGACGTTGGTGAATTCGAACGTGTGATGGACTGGTTCGATGCCGCCGGCTTCGTTGTCGATTCGCCCGGTCCGATCAGCTTCTCGATCGAAGGCGATCGCGAACGATTCGAGTCATGGTTCGGCGACATCGACAACGGGCCGTTCGATCTCGACGCGCTGCCCGACGACATACGCCAGTGCCTCGCCGCAGTCGAGTTCATGGACGCCCCCGACTTCGGCCCGGGAAATCCGTGAATGCGCCGCTCGCTGCACGAAGCGACGAGTCGATCGTCACGCCGTGTCGATCATGCACCGACGACCCAGTCGCGGTGCTCAACGGTTCGATCCTGGCGCGGTCAGGCTGGCACCTCGTGGAGCGTTTGCTCGATGACGCCGATGTCCGAGCTCTTGCAGCCGAGGCGACAGCACACCACACGAGGGCTCGAGAACAGCACACTGCCCGACCGATCGATGAAGCCACCGGCCCTCGCGGTCAACCGGCGCGGTGGCTCGAGAGCGCCGTTGGGGGCCCGCTCCTCGAGGCGTTCTACAACGCGCCTGCACTGAGCGAACACCTTGCCACGGTCACAGGCCTGCGGTGGCGTCCGTCGGGGTCGAACGCGACGTACTCGTACTATCGAGCGCCCGGCCACCACCTCGACCTGCATCGCGACGTCGATGAGTGCGATCTCGCGGTCATCACCTGCCTCTATCGATCCGGCGAGCAGTTGCCAAGTCTCGAGTTGTTCGTCGACGCCGGGCATCTCTCGCTCGACTCGATTCGTTCGACGATGCAGTACGGCGCCGTCCCCGTCGATCTCGCCGTTGGGGAGTCGCTCATCGTGCTCGGTGGATTCGTTGCCCATCGGCTGGCCGAGCTCGGGCCCCATCAGGTTCGAATCGTTGCGCCGATGTGCTTCACCGTCGCCCGCTGACCTCGTCGGGTCGCAGCGGATTCTCTGGACAGCGTGACGCAGCGGAGCTAGGGTTTCCTGCGGGCAATGAGGGGGTACAGAGATGGGAAACCGTCGCTATACAGGATTCGATGGCAACGCTCCGGGTAAACGAGCTGGGCTGGAACGACTCGTCGAGCTGACAGTCGACCGCTCCGGTGGCGGCGTGTGGAACAACGGGACGTGGGGTGCTCGCAACTCGAAGGGTCCGCCCGGCGCTACCCCGAGGCCAAGTGTGCATGGCACCGGCCGAGCCGCTGACATGTCCTGGAGGCGGGTCGGTGACAAGGGGCTCGGCGCGTACGAATCAGCGCTCCAGGTTGTCGAATTCTGGATCGCGAACGCGGAGTTGTTCTTGATCGAGGAGATTCACGACTACTTTCCGCCTCCGCACGGTCGCGGGTGGAGATGCGACCGCTCGGCGTGGAGGATGTACAAGAAGCCAACCATCGGTTCGGCGCCGGGTGGAGACTGGTTCCACGTCGAGATCGCCCCCACGCACGCTGACGATGCGGCGTACTACGAGCAGGCATTTGCGAGTCTCCCCGATCCGTTCGGAGGCGCCCCCGTCGCTGATCCCGGACCACCCGCTGATCCCGGACGACCGCCTGATCCGGGCTACGTCGCACCGGTTCCCCCTCCGGGATCTCCCCAGTTGTCGGTCGCGTTCAGCGGAGCCGCTCGCGCGGACGTGAAGGCACTGCAGGAAATCCTCATCAGCCAGGGTTGGGCCGACTTCTCCAAAGCGGACGGGCGGTTCGGGAACCGCACCATGGGCGCGGTGAAGGCGATGCAAACAGCGCTCGGCTTCACGGGCAACGGAGTGGACGGCAAGTACGGACCCCGTACAGCGGGCAAACTCCGTGACTGGCTCGCCACGCGGCACTGAGTGTTCGCCACTACGTTCTTGGGCCAGCGCTGCGATGGCTACTTGATCATTCTGCCGGTGCCGAAGCGCCCGGCCCAGCGGACAGCCCGTCGAAGCACGCGCCCGCGCAGTGTCGGCTTGTCGGGGGTGCCGTACCGGTCGACGCCGTTCGCTGATGTGGTGGCCAGCAGGACTTGTGACGCGGCGTTGATGATCTCTTGGAGCCGTTGTCGGATCTCGGCCCGGTACTGGCGATCGGTGATCCGTTCCGCACCGACCCGATAGTTCTCGATCCGAGACTGTACGGGTCCGTCGCCAGGAAGCTCGTGGTCGAGGATCTCCCATTGGCGCCGTGCGACGAGCGCCTGGCGAGTGTGCTCCAGTGTGCTCCCCCCATCTTCGATCGCACGCAGTTCATCAACGATTGCCGCTTCGTGTTCTGCCCAGAGTTCGGCACCGAGGTTGTCGAGCGTCTCGTCGGGGGACCCGACAACCATCTGGCGGATCGCCGTGAGCCGGTCCTGGTGGGTGCCGGTTCCTCGAAGGATCGCTGCGGGGGTGACCATGAGGTCGATGAGCGTCGGGACGGCGTCGAGGCGGCCCCACATCCAGTCGTTCGCACGCCACTCGTCTCGAAGGAACGCGGAGAAGTTGGCAAGTTCGTTGCCTGCGAGCTTGAGGTCGACGTGGATGCCCTGCTGGTCAGCCCAGTCCGGAGTGGCTGGATCCCACCAGCGTCCGCGCTCGGTTGCGTCAGCATGGAGCGCGGTGAAGTGGCGCGCAAGCGGGGTTCGATTGGCGGCGGAGAGACGGACGAAGTCGATCGGGCGTCGCCCGGGTGTTCCGGTGGCGTGTTCGGGGTAGCAGGCGATCTCGAGTGCCGCCAGGGTCTCCATCGTGATCGGTGTGTCACCGGCGAGCACGCGGTGCAGATACTCACCTGGTTGGAGTGTCCCATCCTGCGTGGGCCTCGGCACACCCGCACCTCGCAGCACCTCGGCTTGTGGGACGAGAACGTTCTGGGCAATCGCATACCGCAGATCAACCGCAGTGGTCGCTGCGCCGTCGGCGTCGCCCGCACTCGTCGCGGCGAGCATGTCGTCGACGCGCCGGAGGCACTGGTTGAGCAGGTCGGCGAGCACGCCGTCATCGCCCGTCAGGAGCGCCGCGCTGAGCGCTGCTGTTTCGTCGGCGGTTCGCTGCGTCAGGGATTTGAGCGAAGCGACGGTCGACGTGACCAAACCGCCCATGTCGTCGATGTCGCGCGTGTCGTCGGAGTTGTGGTGACTGTTCGAGAAGAGGGCAACCCAAGCCAGTCGGCGGGGCCGTTCGATCCCTGCGTCACAAAACGCGAGCACCCGATAGAGCACCTGCTTCACCGCGCTTGCGACGGCAGGGTTGGTGGCTTCGACATGGCGCGTCCATTCGAGCAGCGCCTGCGTGACCCGCATGACTGGGAGGGCACCGGTGAGGAACACGCTGGCACCGGTTGCCGATTCGCCACTGCTGCGCCACTCCGGGAGCCGTGACGCCATCGCGTCGTACAAGGCTTCATCCAACGCATCGAGTTGCTGCAGCTCGTAATCCGCCAGTGGCGACCGCCACCGGACGTCGTCGACGCCGGCGATGGACGGGAACGGGTCATGGCCGAGGAAGCCCACCGGGTCACTCAAGAGCTCCCGAATCATCCGGCAATCCTCGGCGTCACGGTGCGTGAGGTACGACAGCCGGTCGTCGTCGCTCGATGACATGAGCCGGTCGCGATCGATCAGCGCGCCGAACTTCGACCTGCGCACAGCGACCGCTCGGTCGATCGCCCGGTTGTGATCATCGATGGCTGCGATGTCACCGCTGATGTCCTCACCAAGCACCTTCGCCCCGATGGTTGCTTTGAGGACCGATGCCACGGATCGGCGACGCTGCTCGGTGCGAGCGCCGCCGCCTGCGTCGAGCGTTGATGCCGTTGGGGTTCCCGGGTGCAGGTAGACCAAGAAGCGGTCGGTCGGGCCGGCGGCCGGGGCGGCGGCGACAGCCTCGAGGGCTCGTCGCAGCGGGATGTTGTCGACGATGCCACCGTCTGCCACCACGAAGGAACCGTCGACACTGCGGTCGGCGAAGATGCCGGCCATGTCGACTCCGATGCCGGCGATGAGCAGCGGATCGGGCGAGGCAAAACTCGCCTGGCGGCTGGAGCGAACCGAGGCGGCCTCGAACGCGCCAGGGTACGACGACGTCGTGCGGGCAGCCAACGCGAGACGATTGACGTGCCCCACGAAGGCCGCACGGCCCGCCTGATCGGGCGCCGCGTATCGGGGGAAGTCACTGGGGAGCCACGGCTGATCCGGCGACCGGAAGCGGAACCCTGTTGCGAAACGCCGCTCGTTGAGCTGTTCATCGGCGGGGCTGCGAACGGGTCGAACGATGGGTTCGACGTGCGTGGCCGAGAGGTGAAGGTCGATGCGGGGAGGTCGACCTGGTCGTTGGGTGTCGTCAATGCCGTCGACCAGTTCGGTGAGTGCGTCGACGATCGCCCGGAACATGTGGCCGTCACCCCGAAACAGCGAGAGCCACCGCAACTCGGCCGGCTCGCACGCCCGCTCGGTGGAGGTGGTACGAACCAGCTTCTCGGTGCTCCCGACGTCGAGCCATGTCGACCGGATCGAGTTGAACGGCACGCCGTACACCTGACACGCAGCGAGCAGAACTCCGTTCAGGCCCCCCGCACTTGCCCCGGCCATCACATCCACCACGACGGAGTCGTAGCCCGTTGCGGTCGTCAGTTGCGCCCAGAACCCGTACTCATCTGCCGCTTGATCTGATTGCGTAGCCGATCTGCGCAACTCATCGATTTCGACGCATGCTCCACCGATCCACACGGCGAGGCTGACCCCACCACGCATCCCCAACGCAAGTCGCAGTTCTCGTTTCGACCCATTCAACATGAGGCACCGACCCCTCGCATGGCAGCCCAATGATCTGTGAGAGCCGAGCCTAGCTCAGCTGGCCACACCACCGATCCCGACCTCCGACTCCGTTGGCCGGATCTGGCTCTTCGATTTCATGGCTGACGTGGGTCGTCGGCAACTAGGGTTGAGCATGAGACGGTGGGCGAGGGAGAAGCGTTGTTGAACAGCGTCGCTTGAAGCCCTCAACCCGTAGGTCAG
>DASQFE010000772.1:0-5276 GCA_035633295.1 Ilumatobacteraceae bacterium
GAGGGAGTGCTCGATCAGGTGCATGCCAAGGCGCTGTACTTCGAGTCGGGTGACGATCGGGTGTTGTTGATCACCGCCGACCTCATCGCCATCCCGTATCAGGTGTCGTCGCCGGTCGTCGCGGGAATTGTCGCCGCCTGCGGTTTGGCACCGGACCAGATCTGCATCTGCGCGTCACACACCCACTCCGGTCCACTTCCGTTCGGTCCTGCGGGTGCCCCCGGTGTCGAGGAGTACAGCACGTTCCTGATCGCGGCGCTCATCGAGGTCGGTGTCGCAGCGACGCTCGCTCCCGTTGAGTGCGAGGTCGGAACCGGTGTGGGGAGCGTTGACGTCTTCTTAAATCGACGCACTCGTGGCAACCCGAATCTCGTCGACTCGCGAGTCGGGGTGCTCGTCGTGCGAGCGGTCGGTGCCGATGCTGCACTCGCGGTGCTGTTCGGCGTCGGATGCCATCCCGTCACGCTTGGTTGGGACAACCCGTTGATCAGTGGCGACTTCCCGGGTGTCGCGCAACGACTCGTGGAAGCCGACTCGCGAGTCGACATGGCGATGTTCTTCAACACGACCGAGGCCAATGTGATCCCGGTCACGAGCCCCGATCGGGATGCTCTCGACCCTCGCGGATACAGCGGCGGCTCCCCGGCTGACGCAACAACAATCGGTCGGGCGATCGCCCACGAGGTACTCCACGCGATGGCCACGGTGGTCACTTCGCCGATGGTGCAACTCGGCAGTGCTCGCCGCGAGCTCGAGGTGCTGCCCAACAACGCTGCCTTCGACTTGGAGACAGTGACGGCGCGACTCGCCGCAGCGAGCGCCGTGCTGGCATCGGTGCTCGGTGACGACTTCGAGACACGCGCCGGCGGCTACCTGTGGGCTTTGGCCTCGCAGCACGTTGTCGACACCGACTGCAGCGAGCCCGACATGCGGCGCATCATGCTTGCGTGCTGCGAGTTCCTCGGGCTGTCGGCGCGGGTTGCCCACGGCCGGTCGCTCGGACCTGTCACCGTACCGATCCAGGTGCTCCGGCTCGGTGAGATGGAACTGCTCGCGTTGCCTGGCGAGCCATTGGTCGAGGTCGGTCAGGAGTGGCTGGCCATCACGGAAAACGAGCATGCGTACGTCGTTGGTCTCGCCAATGCCCATCTTCGCTACCTGCCGTTGCAACAGCACTTCGACCTCCCCGACGCCCGTACTCAGTACGACACGGTGACCGCCGGTCTCGAGCCCGGCGCGGTCGATCGACTGCTCGACGAGGCAGCGACGTTGCTTGCACTCGTTCGCCTCCCTGGGGTGTAGCGGCTACGTTCGTGAGCCGGCGCGGCCGTGAGGGCACGGGCGCACGAGGGGGAGAGCATGAGTATTCCGAAGCATCCAGACGACATCACGCCCGGTTGGTTGATGGAGCATCTCGGCTGGGATGTCACGCGTGTCGACGTCCACGAGATCGGCGCCGGCATCGGCGTCAGCAGTGCGGTGTACCGGGCGAGGTTGACCGGCAACGATGTACCGCCGACAGTTGTGGTGAAGCTCACGGCGATCGACCCCGCCGCGGCATTCACCAGCACGGTGCTCAGTATGTACCGGCGCGAAGCGGCGTTCTTCAACGACCTCAGCTCCGACATGCCGGTGCGGGTGCCCGCCGGCCACTACGCGGAGGTGTCCGACGACGGCGCCGAGTTCGTCGTGGTGATGGAGGACCTGAGCGGGAATCGAATGCTCGACCAGACCGAGGTGATGTCTGATGGCGACGCCGAGCGCTGCATCGACACGCTGGCGAGTTGGCACGCCAACTGGTGGAACAGGGTCGACGGGGTGTGCGAGTCGGGCGTGGCGGTTGCGTTGAGCGACCCGATGTACCCAGCGATGCTCCCGGGGTTGTTCGACGAGGGTTGGGCCAAGCTGTGCTCGTCAGGGCATTGTGTGCCGCCCGACGCACTCCAGCCGGTTGGGCCGAAGTTCGCCGGAGCGGTTGAAGGGCTGCTGCAAACGCTGAGCCAGGGCGCGCTGACACTGCTGCACGGTGACTTCCGAACCGACAACATGATGTTCGATGCCGACGACAACCTGATCCTCATGGACTTCCAGCTGACGGGCGTCGGTTCTGCGGCCTACGACGTTGCGTACTTCGTGGGTTCGTGCCTCGACATCGATACCGAGCGCGAGCGCGAGCTGTACGACCGATGGATCGCCGGCCTGGTCGCAGGCGGTGTGCCAACGTCGGATCTGGACGACATGTGGGAGAAGTACCGTGTGGCGGCGCTCTTCTGCCTGGTGTATCCGGTCGTGGCGAGTCGCGGCATGGATCTCGAGGTGCCCCGTGAGCAGGCACTGGTCAACGTGATGATGTCGCGTCAGGCGCGGGGCGCCGTCGACCTCGACTGGATGTCACTCCTCGATTGAAGATCAGACCCGAACCGACAAATCCTCACCGATGGTCGAGGTTGCGGGTTTGCTCTACTCGTCGTCGAGGCGGTCCCATGCGGTGAGGCGCCGCAACATGCTCCGCTTCTTGCGCTGGTGGCCGCCCATCCGCGACAAGATCGAATCGAGCGCCTCCATGGCTTCGAGGATGTGCGGGCCTTTGTTGAGCATCACGCACTCGGCGCGTACCGACATCGCGGCGTCGGTCACCTCGGCTCGTGACGGTCGACCGGTGAGCGCCATCCTCTCGAGCACCTGGGTCGCCCAGATCACCGGCACGTGGGCGGCCTCGCACACCCACATGATTTCCTCCTGCACTTCTGCCAACCGTTCGAAGCCGACCTCCACAGCCAGGTCACCGCGGGCGATCATCACCCCGACGCGCTCGGACGCCATCGCCGCCAGAAGCAGCGCCGGAAGGTTCTCGAACGCCCGGGCATTCTCGATCTTCAGCACGATGCCGAGATGGGCAGCGTCGAGCCGCCGGAGTTCGCCCTGGAGTCGGCCGACATCGGCCACCTCACGAACGAACGACAGGTTCACGATGTCGGCGTGTGCTGCCACGAACGGGAGGTCCTCGAGGTCTTTGTCGGTGAGTGCCTCGATCGCCAGGTCGGTGTCGGGAACGTTGATGCCCTTGCCACTGCGCAGGTTGGCCCCACCGGGACGGACATCGTCGACGACCACCACGAGATGGTCGGATTCGACGTGATCGATGTAGCCGCCGATCTTGCCGTCGTCGAACCAGATCGGTTCGCCCACTCGGGCCGCGTCGAACAGTTCTGGCAGCGTGCAGCTCATGACGACCGTAGCGTTGTCGGCATGGTTCCGCGGAGGGGCCGACATTCCGCGTGTGAGCACGATGCGGTCGCCGTGGTCGATCCGGGTGACCGGCCGGGTCGGCTCGATTCCCACGATGCGTACCGGGTCGTCGTCGTGGTCGTTCGGGCACGACAGCTCGGTGCCGTTGGTGAAATACGTGGTCTTCGCGCAGGAGAGTTCGCAGCCGGCGTCCGACGTCTCCATCACCGTCCAGCTCCGATGCGAACCACGGGCGTCGATCAGTTTGACAAGGTCGCCCGGCACCCTTCGCGTCAGCCATGCCGCGTCGTCGACCTGCATCGTCGGAGCGACCGTTGTCGAGGCTCGATCGGAACCGGTCAGGCGGATCGATGCCCGGGTCACGACCCGACCGAAGGCGTCGCGCTTGGGCTTCGTGCGGATCACGGCTGGTCCTGCGGTCAACGATTTGGTGCGCAGCTTGGGGCCACCGAGATCCATCGCGATCAGGATTGCGTCGTCGTCGCTGCGATGGCGGATGTGGCCGATCATCTGTGCCCATGCATCGGCGTCGTCATGGGCGCAATTGATGCGAGCGACGTCCATGCCGTACTTGACCATGGAGTCGATCAGATCGGGTCGTTCGGCAGCGTCGGACGGCAGCGTCACCATGATGCGAGCGATACGCCCCGGTGCCTGCGGGCCGAGCAGGTCGGACGCATTCGCCGCCAGGATCAAGTCACCCTCGGTGATTCCCACGACGTCGTCGTGGTCCACCACGTAGCTGCGTCCGGCGAGTCGAGCGAGCACAGCGAGCACGGAATCGACGGTGGCCATGACATGTGACTCGGACCGGCCGAGCGACGACAGCCCGAGTGCACTCAATCGGTTCTGCAGCGTCCGGATGTCGTGGTGGCGCAGTTCGACGTAGTGCACGAGGTTGATCGCCGAGCGTCGGTGACGTTCGTGTGTCTCGTCGATCCGCACGCGCTCGGCCTCTTCGGCACGAAGCATGGCAGCACGGAGTTGTCGGACCTCGTCGGCGAGGGCATCGATCTCGTCGAGTTGTTGGCCGAGTGTCACGAGCCCACCGTACGTCTCGAAGGTGAACCGGAGGTGAACGCCGACCGAACTCCAGGCGCTAAAACGGGCCCGTGAGGTGCAATCCCGTTGGCGGGGAAAGGCTTGGATCAGTCAACGGAACCGGCGAACCGGTCTCGTTCCTGGATCCCTGTGTGGCACCTCATCGGGCCCGACTTCATCGTCGCGCTCCGCCGATCGAAAAGCAATGGGACGTTCGGTCTTTCCGGACCCGACCCCGAAAGACCGGATCAGATGACGATGTTGACCATGCGGCCGGGGACGACGATGACCTTCTTCGGCGTCGCTCCATCGAGCGCAGCGATGACCTTCGTATCGGCGAGCGCAACTGCCTCGACGGTGGCGGCGTCGGCGTCGGTGGCGACTTCGATGTGGCCGCGAACCTTGCCGTTGATCTGTACCGGGTACTCCACCATGTCGTCCACCAAGAGCGCCGGGTCGGCCTCGGGGAATGCGACGTAGGTGATCGTGTCGGTATGGCCCAACTGGCGCCACAACTCCTCGGCGATGTGGGGCACGAGCGGTGCGGCCATCAGCACCATCGGCTCAGCCACGTCGCGAGGTGTGGCGTCGAGCTTGGTCACGGCGTTGTTCAGCTCGATCAACTTGGCGATGGCGGTGTTGAAGCGCAGTTCATCCATCTCGGTACGCACCACGTCGATCGTGCGGTGCAGCAGCTTGCGGGTCTCATCATCGGCAGGGGTGTCGACGACGATGCACTCGCCGGTGGTCTCGTCGATGACGTTGCGCCACAGGCGCTGCAGGAACCGGTACATGCCGACGACGTCGCGGGTCTCCCATGGGCGTGACGCATCGAGCGGTCCGGTCGCCATCTCGTAGAGGCGTAGCGTGTCGGCGCCGTACTGCTCGTACATGTCGTCGGGCGACACGGCGTTCTTCAGGCTCTTGCCCATCTTGCCCCACTCGCGCGTGACGGGTCTGCCCTCGTAGGTGAAGCCGGCCTTGTC
>DASQFE010000773.1:0-4870 GCA_035633295.1 Ilumatobacteraceae bacterium
TCGCCGCCGCAGCAGGACGCGGCACCGACGAACTCCGCTCGGAGATCGCTCGCTACTCGGGTGATGCCGTCGACCGCATTGTCAACGACACGCTCGACGACGCCGCCCAGCAGGACCTGATCGAAGGCTTCATCGCGCGAGTCGGAGCAGGAGTTGCATCATGAGTGACGCACTGATCGAAGGCTACGCACGAGCGCTGTTCGAGGTTGCCCGCGCCGAAGGCACGCTCGACGAGGTCGAAGACGAGTTGTTCCGCTTCGCTCGCTCGTACGAGTCGAGTGACGCCCTGCGCAATGCGCTGACCGACGAGCACATCCCTGCCGACAAGCGCCAGGCCATCGTCGAAGATCTTCTCGACGGCAAGGCCACGACCACCACGGTACAGCTCGTGTCGATGGTGGTCGGCTCCGGCCGCAGCCGCGACCTGCCCGCCATTGTCGACAGTCTCGTGCAGCGTGCATCGAGCGCCAAGCAGCTCGACCTCGCCGAGGTTCGCACCGCTGTGGAGCTGACCGACGACCAGCAGGCTCGCTTGAAGGCGGCGTTGGAGAACGCCACCGGAAAGAGCCTGAACCTCAAGACGATCGTCGACCCCACCGTGATGGGCGGCGTCGTCGCCACCATCGGTGACACCGTCATCGACGACACCGTTCGCACCCGCATCGACCAGCTGAAGAGCCGGCTCTGAGCGCCCGCTCACAAAGGAAACAGACCACACCATGGCTGAGCTGACCATTTCTGCCGCCGACATCGCGTCGGCGCTCAAGTCCAACCTCGAAGGCTTCGCGCCCTCGGTCGAGGCCCGCACCGTTGGGCGCGTCGCGTCCGTCGGTGACGGCATCGCCCGAGTCAGCGGCCTGCCCGACGCGGCCGTGAACGAACTCCTCGAGTTCGAAGACGGCTCCGTGGGTCTCGCACTGAACCTCGACGAGTTCTCGATCGGCGCCGTTGTCCTCGGCAACGTCGACAAGATCGAAGAGGGCCAAACCGTGCGCTCGACCGGCAGCATCTTGTCGATGCCCGTCGGCGACGGCATGCTCGGCCGCGTCGTCAACGCCCTCGGCCACCCCATCGACGGCCACGGCGACCTCATCGGCACCGAACAGCGCCGCATGGAGATCCAGGCCCCCGGCATCATGGGCCGCAAGCCCGTGCACGAGCCCCTGCAGACGGGTATCAAGGCGATCGACGCGATGACGCCGATCGGGCGTGGCCAGCGTGAGCTGATCATCGGCGACCGCAAGACCGGCAAGACGGCGATCGCCATCGACACGATCCTGAACCAGCGCGGTCTCGGCGTGAAGTGCATCTACGTCGCCATCGGCCAGAAGAGCTCCACCGTGTCGCAGACCGTCGACACGCTCCGCCAGGCCGGCGCCATGGAATACACCGTCGTGGTTGTTGCCGCAGCGTCTGATCCGGCGCCGTTCAAGTACCTCGCTCCGTACGCCGGCTGCGCCATCGGCCAGCACTGGATGGACAACGGCGAGCACGCGCTCGTGGTGTACGACGACCTCTCCAAGCAAGCTGAGGCATACCGCCAGCTGTCGCTGCTGCTGCGCCGCCCGCCGGGCCGCGAGGCGTACCCCGGCGACGTGTTCTACCTCCACAGCCGCCTGCTCGAGCGGGCCGCCAAGCTGTCCGACGAACTCGGCGCCGGATCACTGACCGCACTGCCGATCATCGAGACGAAGGCAGGCGACGTCGCCGCGTTCATTCCGACCAACGTGATCTCGATCACCGACGGGCAGGTCTACCTGCAGGACAACCTGTTCAAGTCGGGTATCCGTCCGGCCGTCGACGTGGGCATCTCGGTGTCACGCGTGGGCAGCGCTGCCCAGATCAAGTCGATGAAGGCCGTTGCCGGCACGCTGAAGGGCGACCTCGCCCAGTTCCGTGAGTTGGAGGCATTCGCCACGTTCGGTTCCGAACTCGATGCGGTGTCGAGCGCTCAGCTCGAGCGTGGCTACCGCTTGGTCGAGTTGCTCAAGCAGCCGCTGAACAGCCCCATGCCCGTCGAGGAGCAGGTCGTGTCGATCTTCGCCGGAACCAAGGGTTACCTCGACGACATCCCGGTTGTCGATGTGATCCGGTTCGAGAAGGAACTGCTCGAGTACGTGCGCACGACAAACAGCGGCCTGCTCGCCGACATCAAATCCGCCGGTGTGCCCGACGGCCTCGGCGATGCCATCGAGTCGTTCAAGGCGACGTTCACACCGTCGACCAACGAGTACGCCGTCGATCCGACCGCACTCGACGTCGGCGAAGTCGGCGACGCCAAGTCCAACAAGACCCTCGCCACGGAATGATGGTCGGGACTAGCCTCCGCTGCGCTTCGGCCGCTCCCTCCGTGCGCCTCGTCGCTGGCGCTTCCCTCGGCGCGTGCGCGGCGATCTGGAGTGTGAGCTAGATGGCCGGCGGTCAAGAACGGATTCTCAAGGAACGCATTCGCAGCGTTCGGGCGACGAAGAAGATCACGCGCGCCATGGAACTCATCGCGGCGTCGCGCATCGTCAAGGCCCAGGCTCGCGTGGCCGCCGCCGTGCCGTACTCCGACCAGATCACCGAGGTGGTCAGGGATCTCGCCGCCGGTGGCGCATCCTCCGATTCACCATTGCTGTCGGGCCGCAAGGAGATCAAGCACACCTGCTACGTGGTGATCACGGCTGACCGTGGGCTCTGCGGTGGCTACAACTCAGGTGTACAGCGTGCCGCCGAGGGCGAGATCAAAGCCGACATCCTCGCCGGCGAGGACTACACGATCATTCCGGTCGGCAAGAAGGCCGACGGCTACTTCCGCTTCCGTGGCTACACCCTCGGCAAGGCGTTCAGCGGTTTCTCGGCTCAGCCGACCTACGAGAATGCGCGAGAAATCGGCGAGCACGTCATCGACCTCTTCGTGTCGGGCCAGGTCGACCGTGTCGAGCTCGTCTACACCCGCTTCGTCTCGTCCGGCAGCCAGGAGGTCGTGCTGCGCCCGCTCGTTCCACTGACTTCCGACACCATCACGGGCGGCGACGGCAAGCCGGGCAGCGGCGGCGACTACGAGTTCGAGCCCGACCCCGAGACGATTCTCGACACGTTGCTACCTCGCTATGTCGAGGCCCGTGTCTATGCCGCACTGCTCAACGCTGCGGCGTCCGAGCACGCCTATCGCCAGCGGGCGATGAAGTCGGCCACCGACAACGCCGACGAACTGATCAAGTCGCTGAGCCGCATCATGAACCGGGCCCGCCAGGACTCGATCACCACCGAGATCATGGAGATCGTCGGCGGCGCCGAAGCTCTCGACTCCGACGACGCCGAGATCCCGTACCTCGATCTCGGCGACGCATTCTTCGAACAACTCACACAGGCCGACTCCGGCGCCACCATCTGAGCGCATTGCACCCCCAGGAGAGAACAGTCATGACCATGACCGAATCAACCACTGACCTCAAAGACGGCCGCATCGTCGGCATCGCTGGCCCCGTCGTCGACGTGGAGTTCCCTCGCGGCGCGTTGCCCGAGCTGAACTCGGCCGTCGAGTTCGACATCGTCCTCGAGGGCGAGACCATCACGGTGATGGCCGAAGTTGCCCAGCAGCTCGGTGAAGGTCGCATCCGCGCCGTTTGCCTCAAGCCGACCGACGGCCTCGTGCGTGGTACCCCCGTCCGCAACCTCGGCCACGGCATCACCGTGCCGGTTGGCGACAAGGTGCTCGGCCACATCTGGAACGTGTGGGGCCAGCCCCTCGACGAGGCCCCCGACGGCTTCGACGAAATGGAGCGTTGGGAGATCCACCGCGACGCTCCCGACTTCGCCGCACTCGAGCCGTCGGCTCGCATGTTCGAAACCGGCATCAAGGTCATCGACCTACTCACCCCATACGTCGCCGGTGGCAAGATCGGCCTGTTCGGCGGTGCCGGCGTCGGCAAGACCGTGCTCATCACCGAGATGATCAATCGTGTTGCCAGCCAGCACGGTGGTGTGTCGGTGTTCGCCGGTGTCGGCGAGCGCACCCGTGAAGGCACCGACCTCCGCCTCGAGATGATCGAGTCGGGCGTGTTCGAAAAGGCCGCCCTCGTCTTCGGCCAGATGGACGAGCCGCCGGGCGTGCGCCTGCGCGTTGCCCTGTCGGCGCTGACCATGGCCGAGTACTTCCGCGATGTCCAGAACCAGGACGTGCTGCTGTTCGTCGACAACATTTTCCGCTTCGTGCAGGCGGGCTCCGAAGTGTCGACGCTGCTCGGCCGTATGCCTGCCGCAGTGGGCTACCAGCCGACACTCGCCGACGAGATGGGCCAGCTCCAAGAGCGCATCACCTCCACACGGGGCCGCTCGATCACGTCGCTGCAGGCTGTGTACGTGCCCGCCGACGACTACACCGACCCGGCACCGTTCACCACCTTCACGCACCTCGATGCCACAACCGAGCTGTCACGCCAGGTGGCGGCGCTCGGCATCTACCCGGCCGTCGACCCGCTCGCTTCCACCTCAACCATCCTGTCGCCCGAAGTCGTCGGTGACCACCACTACCTGATCGCCCGGCGTGTGCAGGAGACGCTGCAGCGCTACAAGGAACTGCAGGACATCATCGCCATTCTCGGCCTCGACGAGCTGTCCGAGGAGGACCGTCTCATCGTCAACCGGGCCCGCAAGGTCGAGCGCTTCCTGTCGCAGCCGTTCTACGTGGCCCAGGTGTTCACGGGCCTGGAGGGTGAGTACGTGCCGGTCGCCGAGACCGTCGAGTCGTTCGAGGCCATCATCAACGGCGACCTCGACGAGGTGCCCGAGCAGGCGTTCCTCAACGTCGGCGGCGTCGAGCAGGTGCTCGCCAAGGCCAAGAAGCTCCAGGAGAGCTGATCATGCCGACGAGATTGACCACGAG
>DASQFE010000774.1:0-3639 GCA_035633295.1 Ilumatobacteraceae bacterium
TGGGGGCGAGGTCACTCTCGACGACGACGACTACTTCGGCGATCCGGTGGTCGAGGCGGCGCGGTTGTGTGCCTCGTGCACTGCCGGTCAGATCCTGAGTTCCCACATCGTGGTCCTGATGGCGGGCCGCCGAAACCCCCATGAGTCGACGATGATCGGCCCGCTGTCGTTGAAGGGTCTTCCCGAGCCGACGGTGACTGTCGAGATCCTGTGGACCCCGATCGTCGTCACGACGGCGGGCATCGGAGCGCTTCCAGCTCTCCTCGACGAGCGAGGCAGCTTTCCGTTTGCCGGCCGACAGAGCGAGGTCATGGTCCTGTCCGACGCCTATGCAGAGGTCGCGACGGGTGCGACGCGCCTGGTGATGCTCGTCGGCGAGCCAGGGATCGGCAAGACGAGGCTGACATCGCAGTTCGCGCGCGAGGTACTCGACCTTGGCGGCCTGGTGCTCGCAGGTCGAAGCGACGAACTGGTCAGCGCGCCGTATCAGCCGTTCGTCGAGGCGCTTCGGTGGCGGATCGAACAGTCGGGTGGAATCGACGGCCTCGGATCGATGGCGGGCCAACTCGTCAGGCTGGTCCCCGAACTCGCTCGAACCGCACCGACCTTGGACGCTCCAACATCGGCGTCACCGGATGAGGAGCGCATGGTCCTGTTCGCTGCGGTCCGCGAGTGGCTCGCGTCATCGGCCGAGGATCAACCGGTGCTCCTGGTACTCGACGACATCCACTGGGCGGACATGGCGACGTTGCTCCTGCTGCGCCATGTGGTGCTCAATGACCCCGTGGCGGGTTTGCTGGTCGTGGCCACCTACCGCGACACCGATGTCGATCGCACCCACCCCTTGATGGGGATGCTGGCGGACTTCTATCGTCGAGGCGAGGTCGAGCGACTCGCGCTGAACGGATTGGATCGACTCGAGGTCACCGAGCTGATGGCCCTGACCGCCGAGCACCACCTCGAGGATTCCGCACTCGCGCTGGCCGAGACGCTCACCGACGACACCGGCGGCAATCCGTTCTTCGTGACGGAGGTGTTGCGGCATCTGACCGAGAGCGGAGCGATGATCGAAGGTGGCAGCCGATGGGTGGATCGTGCCGGCGATCCGTACCTTCCCGAGGGGATCCGATACGTCGTCGGTCGCCGCGTGTCGGTTCTGCCCGACGAAACCCAGCGACTGCTGAGCTCGGCGTCGGTGATCGGGCCACGATTCGATCTCGAACTGCTCGCCGCGCTCGGCGACGCTTCTGCCGACGAGGTGCTCGACGCGCTCGAGCCAGCTGTTGCTGCACACCTGATCGTCGAGACCGGCGCCGGGAGCTTCCAGTTCGCGCATGCGCTCGTGCGCGAGACCCTGCACCTCGAGCTGTCGACCACGAGACGGGGACGCCTCCACCTGCTGGTCGCACAGGCGCTCGAGTCGGCTCACGACCCCGACTCGGTCATGGTCGAACTCGCGTATCACTGGGGCGAGACCGGTTTGTCTCAGTTCGACGATGTTGCGTTCGCACGGGCGCGACGCGCCGCAGAACTCGCGAACGATCGACTGGCGCCCGATGAGGCTGCCCGCTGGTATCGAATCGCCCGCGAACGACTCGACGGACGCGACCCGGCGGTGGATGCGGTGCTGTTGTGTCAACTCGGCTTGGCAGAGTCACTCTCGGGCCAATCCGGCTGGCAGGAGACCCTCCTTGCGGCAGCGCGAGCCGCCATCGCGAGTGGCGACCTGGAGACGGCGATCGAGGCACTCGGCGGATCACCTCACGGTTTCCGGTCAGGCCCCATCAGAGATCCCAACCCCGAAAAGGTGGCGTTGCTGCGCACCGCCTTGGCACGACCCGAGATAACCCACCGCCAACGGGCGCGGGCCACACTTGCGCTCGCCAAGGAGATGCTGACCACCCGGGACTTGGACCAGCGCCGGGCCCTTCACATCGAAGCGATGGCACTGGTGAACGAGATTCCCGACTCGCTGGAGTGGATCCGCGCCATGTCGGGGGCGGACTCGTCGATCCCGAGCTCCGCACTGGACCGCCCGTTCCTCGAACAGGTGAACTCGAGGGCAACCGAGGCTCGCGAACTGGCACGAGAACGTTCGGACCCCGAGATGGAGTACCACTCGCTGAGTTGGTTGGGTTGGACACGGCTGCACCTGGGGAGAGCCGACTTCGCTCAGATCGTGGATGACATGCGGGCGTTGTTTCCGGCGTTTCCGAGCCCGATGCTTCGGCTCAACACCATTCATTTCGAGTACCACCTCGCAATCAGGCGCGGTCACATACGCGACGCACGATCCTTGCTGGACGACTACACCAACACGGCCCGGGTGATCGGAGAAGACATCACGAGGATGGCCGGATTGGCCAAGATCGGTACCATCCGGGAGGTCGCCGGCCTGGGAAGGATCCTGGACACCTTGGCATCGGGCCCGGTCATGGAAGCGGAGAACGGAGGACCGGGACCGGCCACCGGTCTCTGGTGTCTCGCGTTGGCCGAGTCAGGTCAGATCGCCGCGGCCGCCGAGCTCCTCGTTCGCGTTGGACGCCATCAGTTCCTCGACATGCCCGACGACGGTTCTCTGCCCGTGGCGCAGGCGTCGTGGGCCGAAGCAGCCGCGCTCGTCGGGGATCTGCGCGCGTGTCGCGCATTCTTCGAACGGCTCCTGCCCTGGCACGACCTTCCACCTGTCGTCGGATTCTGGTACGGCGGTTCCACCGCTCGCTACCTCGCATTGCTGTCGTCGGCCATGGGCCGCCACGGTGAAGCTGATGACTGGTTCGCCGAGGCGATCGGGGAAACAACGCGGACCGGTAGCCCTCCGTGGACGGCCCGCGCCCAGATCGATTGGGGCGAGCGCCTTTTCGCCCGCGGCGAGGTGCAGTCAGCAAAGCGACTCGCGAACGAGGCGCTCGATCAGATCGGCACGTTGGAACTCACCGTGAGCCGCAACCGGGCCACGGAACTACTCGCTGCCTGCGACTGATCATCCGGTGCCATCAGGCTCGTCGCACCGTTCGTGCGAGCAGCAGCAGGCCGGCGCCGATCATCAGCAGTGCGAGCGCCGCCGTGGCAACGTCTGGCGCGCCGTCGCCCCCCGTTCGCGGGAGCGACCTCGGCCCGGGTGTCGTGGCCGCGGGGCTCGGCAGCGTCGTGGTGGTCGTGGTCGTGGTCGTGGTCGTGGTGGCGGGTGTGGTGGTGGGTGTATTGGTGGGCGCCGGCGATGTCGTGGTCGGCGCAGGCTCATCGGGCGGCGCCGCGACCCACAGGGTTTGGGCGGGGTCGTTGCAGTCGTCGTGGGCCGCGATCAGTGAGTCGCTGACCGGTGAATCGATGATCCAGAGGTGCTCGAAGGCCACGAACACTCCGGGGCCGGGAAGCTCGGCGCCGCGGACTTCGACCGTCCCGGCTGATTCC
The DNA here is from genome assembly GCA_035633295.1 of Ilumatobacteraceae bacterium. GTDB lineage: Bacteria > Actinomycetota > Acidimicrobiia > Acidimicrobiales > Ilumatobacteraceae > Sva-07. The sequence continues at coordinate 3,415 of DASQFE010000774.1, forward strand.
GTCGGCTCGAACGCGACGCTCGCGTTCAGGGCGGTCGGCACGCACGTACCGTCGGCGAGGCGCTCGTGGAGTGTCATCTCCATCCGGTAGCGCTCGCCGCTCGCAAGGCCTGCGTAGCGCACGACATCGACGATCGGGTCGCCGGCTGCCGCCTCGCGATCGTCGAGCCCGGACGATGGTGCGCTGCTGTCGCGTTGCAGGCTCGACGTGAGCGCGGGGACGTAG
>DASQFE010000775.1:0-1892 GCA_035633295.1 Ilumatobacteraceae bacterium
GATGGTCGCCGACGGTCTGCCGGCCGACGCCGCGCAGTGGCTCGAGTCCGGCTCCCTCACCACCGGCGGCCGCCCCCACGCGCTGCAACCCTGATTCTCGCGCAGTCGTCGCCAAGAACCGTCTGCTCGACCGACGACCCACCCGGGGAGATTCTGGCCAACACAGGTCACTCGACGTCTCCATAGGCCGTGATGCGCAGCTGTCGCGAGGACGGTGCGGAGCGTTCGTCGACCACGTCGTTCGACGTTGCTCGGACAGCGATGCGGTCACCCACGACGACCGGTGCCGAACCGGCGATCGACCACCGCTCGGTTCCGTCGAGGTCGATTCCAGCGAGCCTCGCACCGAAGTCGGAGGCTCGAAGCGCCACGAGTCCGTCACCGGCGACGACCAGTGCTTGCTGCGCGCCGGGCAGCATCGTGAGGTTCTCGACCGTCTCACCGTTGGCGCCATCGACGAGCTGCATCGCGGCGCCGCCTCTGGTTGCCACCTGCAGGAGCGTCCCGCCTTCGACCGGATGTTCATCCACCACTGCGCCCTCGGTGTGCGACCACGTGACGTTCACCGTGTCGCCCTCGCCGACGACGCCGGCGATCGACCCGGGCGCGGTCACGACGAAGTGAGAACCGGACACCGGCGTCAACGACCGAATCGGCGCTGGTACCTCGGCTGACACGGTCACGGCACCGCGTGCATCTGCTCCTGCGAAGGTGATCGAGCCGGAGTCGTCGACGACGACGAGCCGATCGTCGACGACGATCGGCAGCATCGAGACGTCGTCGACCGGGCCGATGACCGTCGCCTCGCCGAGTTCGGATCTCAGGTCGTATGCGACGACCTCGCCCTCGTCGATCACGTACCACGTGCCGCGTCGATCGGTGAACCAGCCACCCGGTCGACCGATCGCCGCGGAATCACTCGCGATCGTGCCGACATCACGTCCCGACGCCGCGTCGATCAGCGAGACGAATCGATCCGGGGAAGATGGCAGCCTGGCGATGAACGGGGTACCGATCAGGCCGACGTGACCGTCGTTCGGCGCGGCGTCGGCCGACCAGCGTGTCTCGCCGGTCACGACGTCGACACCGAAGACGGTCGGCCCGATCACCCCCGGCTGTTCGAGAACGAGCACGTCGTCGACCGCCCCGACGACCGTCACGTCGCGCGGGTGGGCCGGGAGCTGCAACGTCCAACGCTGTTCCCCGGTGGGTGCATCGAGCGCCACGACCGTCGTGACCGGCGGCGCGTTCGCGTCGAGGGGTGTCGCGACGGGCTCGGCGACCGCGGCGATGACGAGGTCGCGCCCGATCACGTCGACCCAGTGATCGCCGGTGTCCTGGATGTCGACCGACCAGAGTGTCGCGGCATCAACCGGAAGACGGCGCGCGGCAGGACCGCCGAAGACCGACGGGTCCGGGCGCTCGATCACGGGCCTGGACGGTTCGACGGGAACGATCTCGTCAGCGAGTCGATCGTCGGCGGACACGTCCGCTGCCTCGTCCAGGGTCGATTCGTCGCGGAAATCCAGCGGATCGAGCACGACGACCGCGGCGACGAGCACCAACCCGAGTGCGACGCCGACGCCGAACCGCCACCCTCGCAAGCGATGACGGCGCGCCGGCACATCCAACACTCGCCCGAGCGATTCTCCGACCGCATCGCCTCGATCCGTTCGCCCCGGCGGTTGCTCGTCGACTCGAGGAGATCCGACGATCGGAGGCGGGCCTTCGTACCCGGGTTTCCAGATCGCGTCAGGGTCGTCCACCACGACGACCCTACGAGCCTGGCGTATCCGAATCGACTCGAGCCGCGGCCGGGCGCGACCAAGGTCGTCCTCGAACCATAGCGTCGGTTGTGTGAACAGGTCCACCGCTGCGCAGTTGATCACCTA
>DASQFE010000776.1:0-1873 GCA_035633295.1 Ilumatobacteraceae bacterium
GTCGTACAGGTCGTCGTCGACCTTCACCGTCTCGAGGAATCCGAGCAGGGTCGGGCCGTGATGCCAGGGGGTGTTGGCGCTCGGCACCACGATGTTGTCGCCCTTCAGCGCCGACAGCGGGATGAACGTCATCTCCTGCAGCCCGATTCGGGCGGCGAAGTCGCGGTACTCCTGCTCGATGGCGCTGAACACCTCGTGGGAGTAGCCAACGAGGTCCATCTTGTTGATGGCGACGATGACCCGCTTGATGCCGAGCAGGTTGACGAGGTAGCTGTGGCGCCGGGTCTGGGTGAGCACTCCCTTGCGGGCGTCGACGAGGATCACGGCGACGTCGGCGGTCGATGCGCCGGTGACCATGTTGCGCGTGTACTGCTCGTGGCCGGGGGTGTCGGCGACGATGAACTTGCGGTGTTCGGTGGAGAAGTAGCGGTAGGCGACGTCGATCGTGATGCCCTGTTCGCGTTCGGCCGACAGGCCATCGAGGAGGAGGGCGAAGTCGAGGTCGCCACCCTGCGTGCCGACCTTCGCCGAGTCGGCTTCGAGCGCGGCGAGGTGGTCTTCGAACACGAGGTGTGTCTCGTAGAGGAGGCGCCCGATGAGGGTGCTCTTGCCGTCGTCGACGCTGCCGCACGTGATGAAGCGCAGCAGGCTCTTGTATTGGTGCGAGGTGAGGTACTCCTCGATGTTCTCGGCGATCAGATCGTGGGTCGCAGTCGATCCCATGGCGGGCATCAGAAGTGGCCTTCCTGCTTCTTCTTCTCGAGCGAGCTGATGCCGTCGTGGTCGGCCACCCGACCCTGGCGCTCCGACGTCGTCGCCAGCAGCATCTCCTGGATGATCCCGGGCAACGTGTCGGCGGTCGACTCGATCGCACCGGTCAGCGGGTAGCAACCGAGGGTTCGGAAGCGGACCGTGCGCATCTCGGGCACCTCCCCCGGCTCGAGACGCATCCGATCGTCGTCGACCACGATCAACGTGCCGTCGCGCTCGACCACCGGGCGAGGCTTCGCGAAGTACAACTCGACGAGCGGGATCTGCTCGAGATGGATGTACTGCCACACGTCGAGCTCGGTCCAATTCGAGATCGGGAACACACGCACCGTCTCGCCCTTGCTGCGCCGACCGTTGTAGAGCTGCCACAGCTCGGGCCGCTGACGCTTCGGGTCCCACTGGTGCTGCGGGCTGCGGATCGAGAACACCCGCTCCTTCGCACGCGACTTCTCCTCGTCGCGCCGGGCCCCACCGAACATCACATCGAACTTGCGCTCGTCGACGATCTGCTTGAGCCCCTCGGTCTTCCACATGTCGGTGTGCACCGCCGAACCGTGATCGATCGGGTTGATGTTCTTCTCGATGCACTCGGGGTTGTGGTGCACGATCAGGTCGAGGCCGTGCTCGGCAGCGGTGGCGTCACGGAACTCGTACATCGCCTGGAACTTCCACATCGTGTCGACGTGTACCAGCGGGAACGGCGGCGTCGACGGATAGAAGGCCTTGACCGCCAGGCGCAGCATCACCGAGCTGTCCTTGCCCATCGAATAGAGCATCGCCGGACGCTCGGCCTCCGACACCGCTTCGCGCATGATGTGGATCGCCTCGGCCTCGAGTCGCTGCAGGTGCGTCAAGCGTCCCGCCGAGATCCGATCCGTTGCTGCTGTCACCATCCTGACCGTGCCCTCCGTGCGCCCGTCGATCAATTGTCCACTAATCCTACGGACAACATCCACAATTGATCCCCGCCTTCCGGTTTGCGTTGCAGTTCTGTTGGGACGGGCCAACAGAACTGCAACGCAAACCCGAAAAAGGGGGGGGCGGGTGGGGCGACGGGGTCAGTCGCCGTAGCGGGCTTCGGTGGTGCGTTGGTAGGTGTCGG
>DASQFE010000777.1:0-1904 GCA_035633295.1 Ilumatobacteraceae bacterium
CAGCTTCACGCCACGATCATTGCCGAATCCTCGATCTGCCCGTTCCTGTCGGCATTATCTTGCGCCACCCTTGGGCCGCAGTCGGTCACCATCGGAGGCACCGTCACGTGATTATCGAGTGCAACGGGTCGGGCCGTTCTCGAGTGGTCATCCGACGATGGTGCTCGGGTTACGGCGCTCCCATTATGAGCGGCACCATCCGCACCATCGGTGCGCGCGTTTGCCGGATCCTGTGCGGCATCGATTGCTTACCGACTGAACATTCTGATCGAGGCTGGGGCGATTCGGAGGGATGCTCACATGGCCGTGGAGGCGACCGCCGGACTCTCAGAACGTGTCAGTGAGCCACGAGGTGAGGTGGCCCACGACTGCGTCGGGTTGCTCGATGATCACCATGTGGCCTGCGCTGTCGACGACTGCAAGTCGAGCGCCGTCAATGGCTTCCGCGATTCTCTTGGAGATCTTCGCTGGCGTGGCCTTGTCGAGTTTGCCGACCAGAACCAGCGTGGGTGGACCGGCCGTTGAGAACGAAGGTCTCAGGTCGATATCTCCTGTCGCCTGCGTGATCTCCTGACGGGTGTCCGCTGGGCACTGTGCACACAGCGTGCGGATCCAGTCCAGTTGCTCCGGGTTCGGACGCTTGCCGAACCATGTCGAGATCATGAGGCGTCCCGGTCGCTCGCGTTTGAGCAATGAGATACCGAGTCTGGAGCTGAAGAGTCGAGCACCGAGCCGCATGACTGGGTTGTGGATGGATTGTTCGGTTCCAGCGACCGAGGTGACGCTTCGAATTCGTCCGCCGAGTCCGAGGCTCGTTCGTGCCGCAAGAGCAACGACGGCACCGAGGGAATGACCAACGAGATGGAACGCGGGCAGATCAAGACCGGCGGCGATGTCCTCGACATCTTGAACAAGGCGTTCAGCAGTCGGCTCGGCGGAACCGAGCGTTGAACGTCCGTGACCGCGGAGGTCCGGGACAACAACTCGATAGCCGGTGGCCACGAGTCGTTCGGCGACTGGTTCCCAGGTCGTGTGGTCGAGTGAGAAGCCGTGAACGAGCACTATGCATGCAGCATCGGCGCTTCCGGCAGACCAGACTGCAAGTTTGGCTCCGTCAGCGGCTGTGACAACGGCCGGTTCTGTCGGCGGCCCCGGACTGGTGGGCAACATAACGAGCAGTCTCCCAGCACGGCACGCGCTCAAGAACACCGGGAATCTGCGGCGCTTGAGCCCGAGCGGAAACGGCACATCGGATCGATCGAACCCGATCAGATCGTGCGGGGTGCACCAGCTCGTCAAGCTCTCCGTTCGAGAGGGTGTGAGCGCGCAGGGCCTGTCCGTACGTGCAACGGCCGTGTCTCTACGTCGTCGTGGAGTGGAGGCCGATCATGTTGCCTTCGGTGTCGGTGACGATCGAGACGTCACCGTGGTCGCCGATCGAGAACTTCGGCCTGACGATCGCGCCTCCGGCGGCCGGCACCCTGGCCTCCTCCACGGCACAGTCGTCGCACGAGAAGTAGACCATCGAGCCGCCTGGCCCCGGGCTGGCGAACTCAAGTTTCACCAGTGCTCCGCCTGCGCCATGAGAGCTGAAGTCGTCACCGAAGGCGCGCATTTCCGCTGTCGGGTCGTTCGGGTCGCCCATCGGCGCCAGGGTCGTGTCGAGCACCGTCTCGTAGAAGGCTTGTGCCCGTTCCATGTCGTCGACGTAAATGTCGAACCAGCCGATCTTGCGCATGCGTGTTGTCCTTTCAACAGGTGCGAAGGCCGTGTGCCTTCGAGGACAACTCAAGCGCAGTGGCCCGGCGAGGGATTGTAGATATCAGACATCGAAGGTCTTGTTGAACTGGCCCGGCGTGTGGCCGGTCATCTGCCGGAACGAGTGCGTGAAGTGCGACTGGTCG
>DASQFE010000778.1:0-9364 GCA_035633295.1 Ilumatobacteraceae bacterium
TGTTCCCTTGCGTACAGGTAGATGGAGCGGCGCGTCGGGTCGCCGAAGGCGTCGGTGATGGCCGACACGGTGGCGGTGAACGGCGCACTCGTGCTCATGTGAACAATTGTACCTATCTGCGTAGTGCAAATTCGGTGTAAACCGCGCCGCCCGTCGCCACAATGGATCGATGGCCGCCACCGTGACCGAAGAACAGATCATCGACGCCCTCCGCCCGGTCGAGGATCCCGAGCTGCACCGCTCGATCGTCGACCTCGGCATGCTGCGCGGGGTGACGATTCGTGACAACGGCGTCGTCGGTGTGCTCATCGCGCTCACCGTGCCGGGCTGTCCGCTCAAGAGTGAGATCCAGCGGCGTGTTTCCGAGGCTGCCACGCAACTCGACGGTGTCGAGTCGATCGATCTCGAGTTCACCGTGATGAGCGACGAGGATCGCGAGAACCTGCGCCGCACGCTCCACGGTGACGCTGGGGCCACCGCCGGTTCGAGCCAGGCCCACGGCCATGCTGAGGGGCGCGAGATCCCGTTCTCGAAGAACACGTCGAAGACCCGACCGTTGCTGATCTCATCGGGCAAGGGGGGCGTCGGCAAGTCGAGCGTCACCACCAACCTCGCCGTTGCGCTCGCCTCGCAGGGCTACAAGGTCGGCGTGGTCGACGCCGACATCTACGGCTACTCGATTCCCCGCATGCTCGGAACCGACCGCGACCCCGTCGTCATCGACGAGATGCTCATCCCGCCAGAGATGTGGGGTGTGCGATGCATCTCGATCGGCTACTTCGTTCCAGAGGGCCAGGCCGTCATCTGGCGCGGCCCGATGCTGCACAAGGCGCTCGAGCAATTCCTCACCGACGTGTTCTGGGACGAGCCCGACTTCCTGCTGATCGACATGCCGCCAGGCACCGGCGACATCGCCCTCTCGCTTGCCCAGTACCTCCCCCGCGGTGAGGTGTTCGTCGTGACCACTCCGCAACCGGCCGCGCAGAAGGTGGCGTCACTGTCGGCAGCGATGGCCGCCAAGGTGAACCTGCCGGTGCGCGGCGTGATCGAGAACATGTCGTGGTTCATGGGTGACGACGGAACGCGCTACGAGATCTTCGGATCGGGTGGCGGCCAGGTGCTCGCCGACGAGCTCGGCGTGCCGCTGCTCGGCCAGCTCCCGCTCGTTCCCGCGCTGCGCGAGGGCGGCGACGACGGCAGGCCGATCACCGCCGTCGACCCCGAGTCCGAAGCCGCCCAGATCTTCCAGCGCATCGCGGCGTCGATCGCCGTCGACATGAAGCCCAAAAAGGTCTTCTCCGACAAACTCAAAGTCATCTGACCGCCTGTTACATCTGGGGTCTGACCCCGGATGTAACACTGATCGGATGGAGGTTGTGGCGCGGTACAAGTTCGAGGCGATGGTGGCTGATGCGCTCGACGATCTGCCCGATGAGTTGCTGCACGTGCTCGACAACGTGGTGGTGCAGGTGGTCGACCGCAACCCCGACGACCCAACGCTGCTCGGACTCTACGAAGGTGTTCCGCACACCGAACGCAACGGCACCGACGGACCCGACATCGTGTCGATCTACCGCTTCGCCCTGTGCGAGGCGTGCGCCGACATCGACGAGCTGGCCGACGAGGTCTACGTCACGGTCATCCACGAGATCGCCCACGCTGCGGGCATCGACGAGGAACGGCTCCACGAACTCGGCTGGGGATGACCGGTTCGTTCGCCCCTGGCGACACCATCGCCATCGCGTACAGCGAAAACGTCGGTGCGGCTCTTGTCGCCGATACCGGCGTCACGTTGGAGTTCGACGAAACCGGGATGTTCGCCACCCTGATCGACATCGAACAGTCGATCTCGCCCCGATGGGTCTGGTGGACGGCCGACACCGCACGAGCCCTCGTCGCTGTCGGCGTTCGCCCAGCGCGGTGCTGGGATCTCGAATCGGTCCATCGTCTCCTCGTCGGCGGTTGGCGCGGCGGTGCCGGGCGGATCTGGGCACACCGTCGGGGCCTCGATGCCGCCGAGCTACCGCAGGTGGCCGCACCCGATCTGTTCTCACAGCCGGGAGGCAACGACCATGCCGACGCGGTCCGTCCCGATGGCCACCTCGACCCGCTGTGGATCGACGAGCTCTGGAACGCCGACCTCGAGCACCTTCGAACCTGGGCAGGGCTCGCACTCGACGTCCACCACTGGCAGTTGGATGAACTGGCGCGGCTCCCCGGCCGGCCTGCGGCATCGAGCACCGCACGTTCAGAATCGGCAGCCGCGCTCCTCTGCGCAGAGCTCGAGGCCGACGGCCTTCCCATCGACGTCGCTGAGGCGGAGCGGATCATCTCGTCGTTCATCGGCCCCCGCCCGATCGACACGGCCGACGAGGCACGGCTCGCTGCCGAACGCGATCAGCTCGTGCTCCGACACCTCCCTGGCTCGCTCGGTGACCTCGACCTGCGTAACCCCGCCGGCGTGAAGTCGCTCCTGCGACGCGTCGGGATCGAGGTGCCCGACACGCGCGCATGGCGCCTGGAACGTCTGCGCGATCAGCACGAGATCGTCGATGCACTCCTGACCTGGCGCAAAGCCGAGCGGATTGCGACGACGTTCGGATACCGATGGCTCGACCGCCACGTCGGACCCGGCGGGCGTCTCCGAGGGCAATGGTCGCCATCGGATGGCGCGGCCGGCCGGATGACCGCGACCGCCGGGCTGCACAACATGCCCGCAGAGCTCCGCCCGGCGATCGTTGCCGAGCGCAACCACATGTTCGTCCGAGCCGATCTCGGCCAGATCGAGCCCCGGATCCTTGCGGCGGTGTCGAACGACGACGCACTCGCCGCAGCCACCTGGGACGACGACATGTATGCCCCGGTCGCTGCACGGCTGGGCGTCACCCGCGACGTCGCCAAGGTCGCCGTGCTGGGGGCGATGTACGGCCAGACGACGGGACACGGTGCCGTAGCGCTACGCGGCCTCGAATCTGCGTATCCGATCGCCATGGCCTTTCTCGAGACAGCCGCCCGGCAGGCCGAGGGCGGCAACGACCTGCGCACCCGCGGGGGTCGACTCGTGCGCATGTCCGATCCGATCGACGAGCCCGGTGACGCACCGACACGATCGCGTGCCGCGGCGCGTGGTCGGTACGGACGCAACGCAATGGTGCAGGGTGCCGCAGCGGAGTTCTTCAAGACCTGGGCGGCCATCGTCCGAGCACGCTGCGTACCGATCGATGCCCTCATCGTGCTGTGCCTCCACGATGAGCTGCTCGTTCACTGTCGCTCCGACTGCGCCGATGCCGCTTCCGACATCGTGACCGACGGGGTGCAGGAGGCCAGTCACCGCTGGTCGGGCGCCAACCGGGTCCGATTCGTCGCCGACACCAGCGTGATCACGCGATGGTCCGAGGCAACATGAGGTCGCCCCGAAGCAGGTCGCCGACCACTCCCCTCCCTCGGCGCTAGGTTGACCCGCGTGAGCGATATCCCTCCGCCCCCTGGTGCCGGGCAGCCGTCATCGACGCCGCCACCGCCCCCACCTTCGCCACCGCCGTCTTCAGCGCCACCACCCCCACCGTCGAACCTCAGCGCACCGGCCGGCTACGTCGCCTACCACTCGAACCCGATGCCGAACACAGCCCTCAAGCGCGTCGGAGGGCTGTCGAAGGCGATTGTCATTCTGACGTCGATCGTCGCCGCGGCGACCGTGATCATCACGCTGCTGAGTGTCGGAGTCGCCGGCGACGCCTCGGACTTCCTGGCCGGCGATCTCACCAACGACGAGTTCCGCGATTCGCTCGCACCGTTGAGCGCCATCCAGAGCATCGCCGGTGTCGCCACGCTCGCCACCGGCATCGTCACCATGATCTGGATGTACCGGATCGCCGGCAACATCCGGGCGTTCGGACGTCGAACAACGTGGAGTCCGCTGTTCTCGATCTTCGGGTGGTTTCTGCCGCCATTCTTCCTGTACGTGATCCCCTTCCTCGTCCTGCGCGAGCAATGGAAGGGTTCCGACCCCACGGTCGATGAAACCGATGGCTGGAAGGCCAATGCGGACAACCGCTTGTTGTGGGGCTGGTTCGCGTTCTACGGTCTGCTCCCGGTGGTGCTGTTCGTTGCGCAGATCGGTTCGGTTGCAACCGGCGGGCTCGGAGCCGGCAACAACACTGACCTTGCCGAATCGCTCGACCAGGTCAGCGCCCTGACCTTTCTGTCAGCCGTGTCCGTCGTCGGCGCGGCCATCTTCTGGATCATGTTCGTTCGCCAGCTGACCCGACGACACATTGCCCTGACGAACGAGTCGTCGTAGCCAGTGAGTACGCCCGACGTCATCTACCTGGTCCGCCACTCCAAGGCCGGCGAGCGGCGGGTGTGGAACGGCGACGACGTCGCCAGGCCCTTGAGCAGGCAGGGTTGGAGGCAGGCACACGCTGTGTCCGAACGACTCGCAGAGAAAGGTGTCTCGACGATCCATTCGAGCCCGTACATCCGCTGTGTCCAAACCGTCGAGCCCCTCGCGGAACTCCTCGGGCTCGAGATCACGATTGACGATCGACTCGCCGAGGACTCGCCGTTCGAACCAGTGCTCGACCTCCTCACCAACGTCGAGAACGCAGCCGTGTTGTGCAGCCACGGCGACGTCATCCCCGCAACGATCGAGGCACTCGTGCGTCGCGGCATGGAGGTGCAGTCGGGCGTCGACTGGCGCAAGGCCACCGTCTGGGTCCTTCGACGCAAGGGCGACCGAATCACCAAAGGCAAGGTCTGGCCGCCTCCCACCTGAGCGGGCTGGTCTGTTGGGGTCGGGTCCGCAAAGACCGGCTCGGTCTGTTGGGGTCGGGTCCGCAAAGGCCGGTCAGTTGTTCGCGGCGCGGATCTCGTCGGCGAAGTTCGACACGAGCGCGCCGACTTCTGCTGGGGGGTTGCTTGCTTCGCATTTCTCGATGTGGGGCAAGGCAGCCTCGGCGTCGTTGCGGAACTGGAACTCGATGATTGCGAGGAAGCACTGCGGATCGGCGTAGTCGGGTTCGATCTCGGTTGCCTGGAACAGCGCCAACCGGGCAGCGTCGAGGCGATCCTCCGCGTTGGCCTGATCGGGGCTCTGCCGGGTCACCAGAGCGAGCGTCCAGCCGAAGTACGCCAACGCCTCGGCGCTCTCACGTCCCCGATCGCGTTCCATCTCGATCGCCCGCCCGAACAGCGAATTGGCCAGTTGGAAGTCTCCCTGACCCATCGCATCGCGGGCGTTGGTGAGCACGATCCGCGATTCGTCGCCCGGCGTCAGGCCGGTCATCTCCTGGCTCGAGGATCGTTCGCCCCACGCGCCGGCGAGGACGAATCCGACGGCCACCGACCCCACGACCACCGCGGCGGTGACGGCGACAATCCGGCTCCAACGGCGAGGGGGCCGCTGCGGAAGCTCGCCGCGGCCCTGGTCGATCTGGCGCAGCACGTCGGCGGCACGAACGGTATAGCCATCCTTCAGGGTCTGGTAGTCCTGGTCATCCACGTCGCCGGCGGCGTGTTCCTTCTCCAGATCGGTCAGCGAACGCAGCAGGTACCGACGCTCCTCCTCCAACTCGGCGAGCCGGTCGAGCCGTTGGCCGCTCGCCGTCACTTGCCGGTGTCCTGGTCGTCGAGGTCGGCGAACAATGCCGCGTCGACCAGAGCCCGGTCGTCGTCGGTTGGTTCGCGCATCTCGCCCGCTTCGCGTTTCCATCGGCGGAACACCACCACGAGCGCAGCGAACCCACACACGAACGCAACCGCCGGGAGAACCCACACGAGCGCATCGAAGCCGCTCGCCTTGGGCACGAGAAGGACTTCAGCGCCGTAGCGCGTCTCGATGAACGCAACGATTTCGGCGTCGCTCAGGTCGTTGTCGGCGACGAGTTGCTGCACCTGGTTACGGATCGCCTGCGACGAGTTGTTCTGCGACTCGAAGACGCTCTCGCCATCGCAGATCGGACATGCAACTCGACGAGCGATCGCGTCGACGCGATCCTCTTGGCTTTCGGGCCCGGTGGAACGCGTGGCACCGACGGCGAGGAAACCGGCGATCACCAGAACCAGCAGCACCCACCCGGGCCAGTGCTTGAGTCTGGTGTTCAGCTCACTGGCCATCAGTACTGCTCGCGGAACTGCTGGAGGATGGTGTTGAGCTGATCGGCTGTCACCTTCGAGATGAGGCGCAACTGCACCACCCCGCTCGGATCGACGATCCAGGTCTCGGGCACCTGCGACACGCCGAACGCAACGGGGAACTCGTCGGCCTCGGAATAGATCGCCGGCCAGTCGCCGCCGTTGTCGGCGAAGAACTCTTCGATCTCGGCCTGCTCGCCTCGCGTGATCACCGAGTACAACTCGGCGCCATCGGCACCGAGCGTCGCCTGATCGGCAGAGAACGTGACGAGTTCAGGATGCTCCTGGACGCACGGGATGCACGTGGGATCGAAGAAATTGAGCACCACCCAACTTCCCTTGCGGCGTGACAGGTCGAACGACGTTCCGTCGCCGAGCGTGCCCGTTGCCTCGGGAGCGGGTCGACCGATCAGGGGAGAGTCGGCCGACTCCTCGCGAGTGGCGTCGGCGCCGGCCAGCACAACGAACAACCCCACCATCACGAGCGCAATCACGCCGACGATCAGCGGCGCGACACGCCGGCGCCGTCCCGAACGCTCGAGGTCCTCCGCCTCGAAGTCGGCAGAAGACAACTCGTCCACGATCTCGCTCACACCGGCGCTCCGGTTCGCGTGTCGACTTCATCCTCGAAGGCATCTGAAGGATCGTCCGCTGCGTCGTCGTCGGGCGGTTGCCCGCCGGTGACGATCGGCGCGGAGACCGGATCGACGGCGAGACGCCGCCGCGATCCGGGGAAAGCGGCGAGCATCGTGCCAACGGCCATGATCGCGCCGCCGATCCACAGCCACAGGATCATCGGCTTGACGAAGACTCTGATGGTGACCGACGTGTCGCCGGGTTCAACACCCTGGCCGAGCGTGAGGTACACGTCTTCGGTGAACCCGGTACGCACCGACGGCGTCCCGACGTCGGCGCCCATGTTGAGGTACGTCGTGATCGCCGGGCGGTAGGTGGTGGCACCGTCGAGGATGACGTTCGCCGCCACCCGGCTCTCACGATTGTCGACGCGCTCGTCGACCGACACGAGCTCGAACGTGTGACCGCCCCACTCGACAACGTCGCCCTGAGTCAGATCGAGCGTCGCCGAGTGCGTGAAGCTGTTCGAGGCAGCAAGCGCAACGGCGATGACGATGACTCCGATATGCACGACCATGCCGCCGTTGGCCCGCCCGACGAGCCCCCGCCAACCCTGTCGCCGCGTTGCGAGCGCCAGCTGTCGGCCCGCCGACCCAGCCGCGAAACCGGCGAGGCCGAATGCCACCAGCGGCGCCCAGCCGTCGGCGCCGACGAACACGGCAATCACCAGTGCTGCCGCACCGCACCAGGCCGGCCAGAACAATCGTGTACGCAGCAGTTCGCCCGACGCCTTGCGCCACGGCAGCACCGGCGCCACACCCATCAGGAACAGCAGCATCAAACCGATCGGCTGCGACAGCCGGTCGAAATACGGGGCGCCGACAAGCGTCTGGCGGTCCTGGAGCGCCTCGACCAACAGCGGGAACAAGGTGCCGAGCAGGATGATGAACGCCCACACCGTGAAGAGCACGTTGTTGGCGAGGAACGCCCCTTCACGCGACAGCGGCGAGTCGATGGTGCCAGGCGAGCGCAGTCGATCGCCACGCCAGGCGATCAGCCCGAGCGACACCACCACGATGAGGCCGAAGAACACGAGCAGCCACGTGCCCACGGGGCCGTCGCCGAACGCATGCACCGAGTTGAGCACGCCCGATCGGGTGAGGAACGTCCCGAGAATCGTGAGCGCAAACGTGGCCACCAGCAGGCTCAGATTCCAGACCCGCAACATCCCTCGACGTTCCTGCACGAGCACCGAGTGGATGTAGGCGGCGCCCGTGAGCCATGGCAGAAGTGACGCGTTCTCGACAGGGTCCCACGCCCAGACACCCGACCATCCGAGTACCTCGTAGCTCCACCATCCGCCGAGCAAAATGCCGATGGTGAGGAATGCCCACGCGAACAGCGCCCAGCGACGGGTCTCCATGAGCCAGCCTTCGCCCAAGCGGCCGGTGACCAGGGCGGCAATCGCGAACGCGAACGGCACGGTGAAACCCACATAGCCGAGGTACAGGATCGGCGGATGGAACAGCACGAGGATGTGGTTCTGCAGGATCGGGTTGGGGCCGGGGCCACTGGTGATGCCGGCTGCTCCAGCGGCGAACGGATCGGCGGGACCGAAGCTCAACATGGCGAAGAAGGCCGAGATCACGAACATCACGATGAGCGCCCAGCCGACGAGGACGTCATTGGTCCGGTCGCGGAACCGCCACGCGACCGCCGCCGTGAAGATGCCGAGCATCAACGCCCACAGCAGGATCGATCCTTCGAGGGCCGACCACATTGCAGCGATGTTGTACAGCAGCGGCGTATCAGCTGATCCCACCTGCTGGATGTAGGCCATCGAGAAGTCACGTGTGATCAGCGCCCGCTGCATCATCACCACTGCGAGCACGATCCCACCGAGAGCGATGAAGGCGTACACCGGACCCTGTTTGAGGAGGCGCTTGTCGTCGCGGCGGATGCCGTAGAGCACTGCCAGCGCACCGAACACACACGCCGCGAGCATCAGCAGTAGCCCCGCTCGGCCCAATGCCGAGTTCACGCTCGCGGCAACCAGCATCACGGTGTCGTCGGCGAATCGGGGCAGCCGGCCTGTTCGGCGTCGAGCACGCGCTTGTCGTTCACGGCGACGTATTCGTCGGAGTGCTTGACCTCGACGCGATCGCCCGCCAGCTCACCGTTTCTGATCACGCCATGCACGACGACCGGGATGCATTCTTTGAAGATGCCTCCCGGATCTCCGTCATACACGACGGGGATCGTCTTGCCGTTGAACGAGATGGTGAACGCAGTTGTGTTGGCCACTTTCTCGACCGTTCCCTCATCGACGGTTCCCTGCAACCGGATCCGGCGGTTTTCGTCGCAACCATCGCGGGTGCCGACCTCGTCGACGTTGCAGTAGTAGTCGACGGCCGAGGTGAGGAACTGCGTGAGGATGACCCCGCCGGCGACGACCACGAGCGCGAGCACCACCATCGGGAGCCACTTGCGTTTGGCCTTCGGCTTCGATCCGGCGGGATCGACGGGGGCTCGGGGGGAGAGGTCCATGTCGGTCATGTCAGGTGTCATTCTGCTCGTTCAGAGCCAGTATTTCTCCTCGTCCGGCACCTGGTCGGCGAGTTTGCGACCCGAACGCAACACCCGCCAGGCCATCAGC
>DASQFE010000779.1:0-6170 GCA_035633295.1 Ilumatobacteraceae bacterium
ACGGGAACAGCACGATGATCGCCACGGTGATCAGTAGCGCGTACGTGGCGATTCGGGTCGCAGTCGCCCGTGGGCCCTTGCGCTTGACGCTCACGACAGACCTCCCGTCGCGCCGTCACGTTCTCGACGGAACTGGGCGAAAGTGAACACGAAGACGATGGCGAACAGCACCCAGGCGAGCGCCGAGGCGTACCCGCGGTTGTTCTGCTTGAACGCCTCGTTGTACAGCGCGATCACGGGGGTCATCGTCGCGTTGTCCGGCCCGCCCGGCTGGGGCGTGGACAGGATCCACACGATGTCGAACAGCTGCAGGGCCAGGATCGATGTGGTGATGAGTACGTAGAAGGTGGTATTCCGCAG
This sequence comes from Ilumatobacteraceae bacterium, assembly GCA_035633295.1. Lineage (GTDB taxonomy): Bacteria > Actinomycetota > Acidimicrobiia > Acidimicrobiales > Ilumatobacteraceae > Sva-07. Next base: position 361 of record DASQFE010000779.1, read on the forward strand.
TTGCGGCACCGTGATCCGCCGGAAGATCTTCCAGGCACGAGCCCCATCGATCTCCGCCGCCTCGTACAGATCCTTCGGGATCCCCTGATGGCCTGCGAGATACAGCACCGTGTTGAACCCGAAGCTCATCCATGCGAACACGATCACCATGGCCAGCAGTGCAGTGGAGTTGCTGCTCAGCCAGGCCTGCCCCTCGGCGGGCGCCTCCACGAACGGCAAGATGTCGCCGGCACGTTTGATGATGTAGTTGATCCAGCCGACGGTCGATTGGAACAGCTGTCCCCAGATGATGGCGACGCCGATCACACCGGCCACCGACGGGATGAAGTAGATCGCCCGGAACACCTTGATGCCACGCAACTGCGAGGCGAGGATGCTCGACAGGAACAACGCCGGCAGGACCGACAGCGGCACCGCGAGCACGAGGAAGAACAGGATGTTGCGAAGCGACAGCCAGAACGTGACGTCGCGGGCGCCCAGCACCCAGTGCTGACCGAACCAGTCGAGGTGCATCAGCACCTGGTAGCCGGAGTTCAGGACCTCGCCGCCGGCGTTGCCGGTCGGTGAACTGGCGACATCGATGCTCAGCGCCTGGATGTAGTTGTCGATCCCGACGAAGGATCGGCTGGTTCCAGTGGTCTTCCAGTCGTAGAAGCTGACCACCAGCGAGAAGATCACGGGGCCCGCGAAGAAGAAGAGGAACCCGAGCAGGTTCGGCGAGAGGAACGCAAGGCCGGTCAGGGCTCGTTCAGTGCTCGCCGTGGTGCCGAAGACCCTCCCGACGTCGCGCTGCCACATGAATCGTGTTGCCGCCAGTGATGCAACTCCCAGCACCAGCGTTGCAATCGTGACGGGTTGCACGATGCGCTCGACGATCGTCGAGAGCATGCCGCTCGGGTCGGCCGCGATCACGAACCACACGAACCCGAGCCCGGCGATGACCCAGCCGGCCCGGCGCAGCTGTTTGGGTCCCTGGGCTGCCGGCTTACCCGCTGCGATCTGGCCGGCAACGAGTACCCACACCAGACCAACGGCGATCACGAGGAACGGAACGAACGCCTTGTTGAAGCCCGTGCCAAGCTTTCCGATCGCGGTGAACGCGCCGAGTTGGTGGATCACGGCGACCACAGCAACGACGAAGGTGAGGTAGTTCACGACCAGCGAGAGGGTTCGGCCCCACCGGCGCCGTTGGGCGACGCCGAACGCCGCAGCGGCGTGGGCGACGAAGCTGGTGATGGCGAACAGCCGGAGGAAGGCACCGATCGCGCCCGGGAGCTCCTCGTTGCCCGATCGGCTCGCCAAGAGCATCATGACGACCGCAGCGGCGGCACCGGCGACATGCCAGAAAGCCACCAGCCGCAGACCCAGGTCCATGCCCCGCTCGTACTGGTTTTCGTCGGCGATCTCCGGTTCGCGGTCCATCGTCGTCGAATCGATCATCAGGCACCCCCTCGTGCGCACTCGGCGCTCACCACAGTGTGAGCAAAGCAGTGTTCGACCGGGTCACGGCCCGAGCTGGGGTGTTGCACCCCGGCTCGGGCCGGACACGGACCATGGCGTCAGCTGTCGAACGCTGCTGCCGTCTCGTCGCAGACCTTGGCCTCGTAGTCCTCGATGGTACGAGTGCCGTTGATCACGGCGGTCACCGCGTCGTTCATCGCGGTGTCGAAGGTCGGCCAATCGCCGGCCCACAGCGGGCCTTCAGCGGTGGGCGAGTCCTGCAACCCGTTGATGAACGCCTGGTTGTTCTCCGGCGGGGTGAAGGTGAGGAACGCGTCGATGGCTTCCTGGCTCTGACGGCTCGGGATGTTCGCCCCGAGTTCACTGATCGATGCCTGCGTCTCGGCGCTGGTCAGTTCCTGAACCAACTTCCATGCCTCTGCGGGGTGCTCGGTGTTCGCGTTCACCACATAGGCGCCCCAGAACAGCCAGTTGCCCTGCGTGCCACCGGGGCCGGTGGGCAGTTCGACGACGTCCCAGTTGAACGGGACATCGGCACGGGCGCCGGGCGTGGCCCAGCGGCCGTTGGTGAACATGCCGACGGTGCCGGCCTTCCACGGCGGCTCGCCGTCCTCGCCGAACGGAACGGCCAGATCGGCGTCGAAGATGTCGACGGCCTGCTGGAGTCCCGCGATCGACTCGGGCGTGTCGAGCGCACACTCGGTGCGATCCTCGTTGAAGAACCCACCGCCGGCAGCGTTCATGAACGCTCCGTAGTTGGCCCACCAGCTGTTCATCGCAAAGCCCTTGTTCGCACCACCGAGCGCGGTCACCTTGGTGGCGACGTCCTGGAACGCTGCCCAGTCCCACTCACCGGCTTCAGCGAGCGCACGCGGATCGTCGGCGCCGGCCTCGGCGATGAGGTCGTTGTTCAGGTACAGCGCAAACGTCGACACATCGCGGGGCAGACCCCACAGCTTGTCGCCGGGAGCACCCGTCTCGGGGTCGTAGGTCAGGTGATACATGGGCTCCGGGTAGAACTCGCTCGTGTCGAAACCGTCGGCCGTCGCGAGTTCGTTCAGGTCGAGGATCAAGCCTTCCTTCTGGAAGCGAGCGATGTCGGTGCCGGGAATCCAGAACACGTCGGGAGCGGTGCCGTTGGCGATCTCGGTGACCAGCTGGTCCTGATACGGCGAGCCCTCGTTCGTGCCGGGCTCGTAGCTCAGCGCGAAACCGTCGTTGGCGGCGTCGATGTCGTCGCTGATGCTGGCGTAGAGCGCGGCCTCGGCGTCGTTGTCGGGACGGGTGCGCCAACGGATCTCGATCTCACCGTCGGCGGTGGTGCCGCCGGACGCCGTGGTCCCTTCGGATGCGGTTGTCCCCTCGGGGGTCGACCCCGCTGAACCGCTGTCATCGTCACTACCGCAGGCTGCGGCAACGAGCGACAACGCGATCACCGCGGTGGCGACTCTGCGTACCTTCTTCACGTTGTTCCTCCCTCTCACTGCGGGATTCCCGCAGTGTTTGCTGTCCGATCTGCGAATGCAGTTCGGGTTTCGTCGGCGACGGGATACGTCGCCACGATCTGTTGTCACTTCATGTCACGATGACGTCGACCCCACGGGTTCGCAGGGCCTCGACATCGTCAGGGTTGGCCGCGCCGTCGGTGATGACCACGTCGACGTCGACGATTTCACACACGGTTGCAAGGGCTCGCGTTCCGAGCTTGGTCGAATCGGCCAGCACGACACAGCGTTGCGACGCCGCGATCATCGCTCGCTTGATGTCGGCTTCCGGCAGGTTGATGTTGGTCACGCCGCCGTCGAGGTCGATCCCGTTGCAGCCGAGGAACACGGTGTCAACACTCAAGCCCTTGAGCATCGATCCGGCGAGCGGATCGACGAGCGAGTGCTGCTTCGGGCGCAGCGAGCCCCCGGTGACCACAATCGACAAACGGGGGTGCGCCGCCTCGAGCGTGAGGGCGATGGAAAGCCCGTTGGTGATCACGGTGACGTCGCTGAGCGTGGAGCGCGCCACCAACGCCGACGCCATCGCCGCCGTGGTGGTGCCGACATCGAGCAGGATCGATTCGCCGGGGCCGACCAACGCGGCCGCCGCCTGGCCGATCGCCCGCTTCTCCGCGGGGTGCTGCGATGCGACCTCTTCGAACGAGCGTTCACCTCGGGCCCGATCGACTGGCATCGCGCCACCGTGTACGCGCTGGGCAAGTTGGCGCTCCTCGAGGGCTTGGAGGTCGTTACGGGCCGTGACCGTACTCACCCCGAACCGCACCGACAGCTCACGAACACGAACGAACCCGCGCTGCTCCAGAAATTCGTGGGCGAGCTGCTGGCGGACCTCGGCCGGGAGATTGGCTTCGTCGTGAAGCGTTCCCACAGCGGTGACCGCCGCCCCCCTCAGAGCGGAACCGTTTTCGTTCACTTTCGATATCTTGCGTCTACTTGGTACTACTTGTCAAGTCTGTCCATTTCGGGCACCATGACGGTGTGAGCGCTCCAACCGATCTCGACGACTACGAATTCGACCTGCGAGGGTTCCTCGTCATCCGCAACGCGCTGTCGACGGCCGAAGTCGACGAACTCAATGCCGCCTACAACCGCTTCCCTGATCTCGGCAATGGCGAGTGGTACGGCAACGCCCAACGACGCGACTACACCCTCGACACCGGGTTCGAACTGCACAACGTGCTCGACTGCGGCGACCCGACGTTCGACGTCCTGATCGACCATCCGGCGTGGATCAATCATGCCCGCCGGTTTGCCGGTGAGGCGGGAACGTACGTGCAGGGGATCACCATCGACGAGCACATCGCCACGATCCGCGAGGCCGGCGGCCACCATCCGGTGCATTCCGGCGGACACGACGCATCGGTCCGTACCCAGTTCGCCTTTCGAAACGGAACGTTCCGCTGTGGCCAGCTGAACGTTCTCGTGGCGCTCACCGACATCGGGTCCGGCGACGGCGCCACGATGATCGTGCCCGGCAGCCACAAGTCGAATCTTGCGCACCCTTTGGCCGGCGACTACGCCCGCGGCGACCGGATGGACGCACTCCCCCACGCCGTCGAGGTCCACGCACAGGCCGGCGACGCATTGCTGTTCGTCGACGCCTGCATGCACGGTGGAAGCAGCCGGACCACGACCGGTGAACGACGCGTCGTCATCCTGCGTTACGGGCCCCCGTGGGCGCGTCCCCGATTCGGCTACACGAAGTCCGAGGAGTTCCTCGCCCGCCTCACACCCGAACGACGTCGCATCATGGACCCGATCCCGACCATGCACACCGGCGACCCCGACGTCCCGCTCGACCTCCACTCCACCTACACCACTGACTAACAAAAGGGGTCTGACCCCTGTTGTTGCTCTGCACAACAGGGGTCAGACCCCTTTTGTTACGAGGGGCGGGTGGGGGTGAAGGTGACCGGCAGGTGCTTGATGCCGGTGACCAGGGGGATGCCCTCTGATGCCAGGGGCACCGCAGCACCGGTCACCTCGAGATCGGGAAGCCGCTTGAAGAGCTCGCGGAAGATGATTCCCACCTCGCGCCGGGCCAGGTTGGCCCCGAGGCAGAAGTGCGGGCCGGGCCCGCCGAACCCCACGTGCGGGTTGGGCTGGCGGCGAACGTCAAAGCGCTCCGGGTCGTCGAACACCCGCGGGTCACGGTTGGCGGCGCCATAGAACATCACGAACTTGTCGCCCTCGTGGAAGTCCTGGCCGGCCAGCGACACGTCGCCCGTGGCAGTGCGGCGCATGAAGGTGACCGGCGATGCCGCCCGGACGATCTCCTCGACCGCACTGTTGGTGACACCGTCGACGTCGGCCTGCCAGATGGCCCGCTGATCCGGGTTCAGCGCCAACAGGTTCACACCATGGCTGATCGCCGTGCGGGTCGTGTCGTTGCCGGCAACCGCCAGCAGCACGAAGAACGACGTGATCTCTGCCGGGGTGAGAAGGTCTTCCGGAAGGCTGTTGTTCACGAGCTTGGACGTCAGATCGTTCGTCGGGTTCGCCCGACGCTCCTCGATCAGCTCGCCCATCAGCGTGCTGAGCGCAATGCCCGCATTGAGGTAGGCAGCCATCGGGTCGCCGTCACCCATGAACTCGGCGTCGCCGCCACTGAGGATCACGTTCGTGGCATCGAGGACCGTCTTGAACTCGCTGCGCGGAATGCCCATCATGTCGCAGATGATCAGCAGCGGATACGGCTGCGACAGCACTTCCACCAGGTCGACCTCGCCCTGCTCGCAGAACCCGTCGATCACCTCGGTGGCGATGGTCTCGACCGACTCGAGCACGCTCTGCAACTCGATCGGGGTGAAGCTGTACGCGACGATGCGGCGCTGATTGGCG
>DASQFE010000780.1:0-6358 GCA_035633295.1 Ilumatobacteraceae bacterium
GTCGGCCGTGCACCAGAAGACGTCGCCGGGGTGCAGGTCGAGGACGAGCCGGCCGGTGAGGTGGTGGGTGACCACGGCACCGTGGACGTGCACCGCCCCTTTGGGTGTGCCGGTCGTGCCGCTGGTGAAGTGCAGCAGCGCGGGCGTCTCGGGGTCGGTGTAGCCGATCTCGAACGAGTCGACGCCGTCGCAGAGAAACGCCCCCATCGACAGCACCCGCGGCCCGCCCACCCCCGTGGTCGAGCCGGCCGTCTGGTCTTCGATCGCACCGCAGATCAACACGAGTTCGAGGTCGGGCAGCCGGTCGACGATGCCGGCGACCTTGCGCCGGTACAGCGTCGGAGTGGTCACGAGGATCCGGATCCGGCCGAGGTGGAGCCGCTGTGCAATCGGTTCGGGACCGAACGCGGAGAACAGCGGCGTGAAGATGCACTGCGCCTTGAGTGCCCCCAGCGCGCTCACATAGAGGTCGGGAATTCGGCCGGTCAACGAGGCGACACCGGTGCCGGGGCCGAACCCGTTGTGCCGCAGCGCGCACGCGAATCGATCCGTACGCGCCGCGAGCCCCGCGTAGGTCAGGTCGACGGGCTCATCGACATCGTCGGGATCGCGCCCGATCCAGCGCAGCGCAACGTGGTCGCCGCGTCCGGCGCGCACGTGGCGGTCGAGGGCGAGGTCGGCAATGTTGACACCGCGCCCGTTGTCGCCGGCCCCGTCGAGTGCGTCCCAGGCGTCGTTCCAGTCGAACTGCGCACAGGTTGCGGCGTAGTCGACCAGCCACGGTTCAACCTTGCGCTGCACGGTCATGGCGAGTACTGCTCGAGCGCTCGAAGGGCGTGGGTGGCGTAGGTCGACGCCGGGCCACCGCCCATCAACAGCGCAACGCCGATGGTCTCGTGGACCTGCTCAGGCGTTGCTCCGGCCCGAAGCGCGTCGTACATGTGCAGCGCGATGCAGTCGTCGCATCGTTGCACGATGGCGATCGCCACGGCCATCAGCTCCTTGGTCACCGCTGGCAGAGCGCCGTCGGCCACGGCAGACCGGTGGAGGTCACCGAATCCCTTCATCTGGGCCGGGATGGCAGTCGTCAGGTCGCGGTAGCCCTGGCGGAGTTCGGTCCGGTGGGCCGGGTAATCGTGAACGGTCATGGTCTCAATGGTCCACGGCCGCGATCCTGTTCGCCAGGGAAGAAGGTCATCGTCGCGACTCGGGCATGACCTTTGGCCCTGCCTCGACAGCGCGGAACGTGGCTTTGATCAGTGCAATGGTTCGCAAGCAGCCACGGGAGGAGGAACGTAACGAGATGCTGATGACCGATGATGCGATGACACGCCACGCTGTCGCGAACGAACCGGATCCGGGCCGATGGATCGTCGGGATCGATGGATCCGCGTGCGCCGCCAATGCGGTTCGCTGGGCTGTTGCAAATGCGCGAGACCGAGCGACGAGCATCGAACTGCTGACGGCATGGCAGACGCCGACCGTTGGCGCCTATCCGATGTCGAGCCCGTCGGTGACCGCGTTCGACGACTCCGAACTGATGGCAGCTGCGGCCGACGAGACCGAGGCCGTGGCGGCGCGTTGTCGCATCGACCTCGATGTTCCCGTCGAGTCGTACGTGGGTCGAGGAGGGCCGGCCGAAGTGCTCCTCGCCGCGTCGGAACGGGCCGGGCTGCTCGTGGTGGGAAGCCGAGGTCGTGGCGGATTCGCCCGATTGCTACTCGGCTCGACCAGCACGCAGTGCGCAACGCATGCGACGGTGCCGACCGTCGTGGTGCCCGGTGACGTCGAACCGATCGCCGCGCGGCGCATCCTCGTGGGCTTCGACGGCTCCCCGAATGCCCAGGCCGCAGCGCGCTGGGCCGTGCAGTTCGCCTCGCCGGGCTCCACCGTGGTGGTCGCTTGGGTGTGGGATGCCACGCCGCTCGCCGTGGGCTCCGATGCCTTCTTCTTCCCCGATGCAAGCGATCTGGCCGCTGAGCGGTTCCACCATCTCGTGGAACCGCTCGAGTACCGAGCGGCTGCAGAGCACGTCACCCTCGAACGCCAATTCATCAGGGGTACACCTCGCGCGGCGCTGTCGGGCCAGGCCGACGACGTCGATCTCGTCGTGGTGGGAGCGCGCGGCCATGGAGCCGTGGGTTCGGCGCTGCTCGGGTCGGTGTCGACGTGGATGCTGCATCACGTCCACCGCCCGATCGTCGTCGTGCCCTTCTCCGATCCGACGCCAAGTGCCGGAGCCGGGGCACCGCCGCCCGACATCTTCCACGGGTAGTTGCGGGCGAGGTTCGACACGGAGCCTGCCGCAGGCGACAATGGCGCCATGATCCGTGTCTTCCTGCTCGACGACCATGAGGTGGTCCGTCGAGGAATCGCCGCCACCCTCGAAGCTGAGACGGACATGACGGTGGTCGGCGAGACCGGCGATGCTGACACTGCACTCGACGAGATCCGGCGGTGTTCGCCCGATGTCGCAGTGCTCGACGTCAGGCTCGGCGACGGCCACAGCAACGGCATCGATGTGTGCCGTCAGATCACCTCGGAGTTTCCCGATGTCCGCTCGTTGATCCTCACCTCGTTCGACAGCGATCGGGCGCTCGTCGATGCGGGCCTGGCCGGGGCATCGGGCTTCATCCTCAAGCAGATCCGCAGCAACGATCTCATCGAGGCCATCCGCGGGGTCGCCGAGGGCCGCAAGTATCTCGACGACGCCGAGGTGCGTCTGGCGTTGCGCCGGTTGCGTGACAGCGAGGAGGGCCGCCTCGACGATCTGACGCCGCAGGAGCGTCGGATCTTCGATCTCATCGGCGAGGGCTACACGAACCGCCAGATCGCCCAAGACATGTATCTCGCCGAGAAGACCGTCAAGAACTATGTGTCGAACCTGCTGGCAAAACTCGGCATGTCGCGTCGTACCGAGGCTGCCGCCTTGTCGGCGCGCCTCGTTGAGCGCCATCGCAACGAGCGCTGAACCGCCGGGTCGGGCCGATCCGTCGGGTGCTTCCAGGTCAACGAGCTTGCAAAAGGGGTCTGACCCCTGTTGCAAGAGTCAGACTGGCACTTTCCAGGTCAGCGTGGTGCCCGCCGGGTCGTTGTGGCCCACCGTGCAGCTACCGCCGAGCTCGGCGGCGCGCCACATCAAGTTCGACAGGCCCCCCGATCGCTTCGGTTCGTCAGGCAGCCCTCGACCGTCGTCGGTGATCGACAGCGAGAGCCGGTCGTTCACACGCTCGATGTACACCATGGCGGTCGTTGCCATGGCATGGCGCACCACGTTCGAGAGCCCCTCGGTGACGGTGGCGACCAGCTGGTCGGAGATGAAGTCGGGAAGGTGATCGATGTCGCCCACAAGGCGAAGGTCAGGTTCGAAACCGAGATGGCGGGCACGATCGTGTACCAACTCGGTCAGCTGCGCCGACAGGCTCCGATGCTCGGTTCTCTGGCCGAGACGAAAGATCGCGGATCGAAGCTCGTGGATCGTGTCGTCGAGGTCGGTGATCGTGGTCGTGATCCGCTCGGCCACCACTGGGGGCTGGGCCTGACCCTGCACGGCCTGCAGTCCCATGCCGGCAGCGAACAGGCGTTGAATCACCATGTCGTGGAGATCACGCGCGATCCGCTCGCGATCCTGCAGCATCGCCATCTCCGTTGCGAACGCCTGTCGATCGCTGACGTCACGGATCGTGGCGATCGTGCGGTGCTCCCCGTCGATCACGACCGGACTCAGGCTGACCTCCACCGGGAACATCCCACCGCCGGCATCCTGGGCGAACAACTGCAGGCCGGTGCCCATCGGTCGGATGGTCGGATGTCGGCCGTAGTCGGCGCGTCGCTGCGGATGGGCGTACCGGAACTCCAGCGGCACGAGGTCGTCGACCGATGAGCCGACGAGATCCGTGCAGCCGAACATCGACGCGGACATCGGGTTGGCGAGGAGGATCTCGCCATCGTCGGCGACCAGGATCACGGCGTCGGGGCACGAGTCGAACAGTGCTCCGGCAAACTGGTCGTGATCCATGCGATTTCGATGCTATGCCGTGGCCGACCTGTTGGGGTGATCGCGCGGGTGCGCGGTCGGGTTGCAGTCAGAGCGCAGTCAGGTGCGGTGGGCGAGCCAACAGCACCGGGCAGCGGGCGTGACGAACGATCGCCGCCGCCGTGCTGCCAGTGACGATCCGCTCCATCCCGGAGCGCCCATGCGTCGATGCCACGATCAGCGATGCGTGCAGCGAGTCGGCGAAGTCCGCGATCTCGTCGTGCACGTCGTGACCGTGGAGGACGTCGAATTGCACCGGGTGTCCGGTGTCGGCGGCCAACGTGCGCGCGAGCCGGGCCGGGTACGTCGACTCAGCGACGTCGCCGGACGTGCGGACATCGGGCTCGACGACCTCGACGATCCACGGCTCGGCCCTCAGCTCGATACCCCATGCCGCGGCGAGGGGCAGTACCGACTCCGACGCCGACGATCCATCCACCGTCACGATGACGGGACCGTCGAAGCCGCCGAGCTCGCAGTGAGGCCCGACGACGAGGATCGGTCCGAAGACGCGCTGCAGGAGTTCCTCGGCGACGCTACCGAGCAGTGCTGCGGATCGACCGCGGCCGTGTGAGGCCATCACAACCGTGACCTCGGGGTGTCTGTCGACCTCGCCGGCGATCCCGTCCGCGACACCGTCGGTGGTGACGATCGCCTTGGTCGTCACCTCGAGGCCGTTGGTGTCGTGCTGGTCGAAACGATCAGCGAGTCGGGCCTCGGCGTCGGTGATTTCGGTGGTGTCGGAGACCATCTCGATGATCTCGACGTTGGTGTCGCATCGGCGTGCCAACGCCATGGCGACATCGACGGCGCGCCACGCGGCGTCGGAGCCGTCGACGGGAACGATCAGATGCTGGACCATGAGAAGCCTCCTTGGTAGGCGGACCGGAAGGTCCTGAATTGGCGGCGGTTCCCTTGCTGGTTCGATCGTCGCTTGTTGTCGACACATGGGCAAGGGCCCAAGGTCATCGGCCATGAGTCATCGGCCATTGGGCACTGGTGTCACGGTGGTTCGGCGGCGATACTCGAAGGATGACCAAACACTGGATTGTCGGCGTCGACGGCTCGTCGGTCGATGCGCTTCGTTGGGCCGTCGAGCATGCATCGTCGCGCGGTGCCGAAGTGACGGCGCTGGCCGCCTTTCACGTCCCCGCAGTGATGGCGCTGCTGACGGCGAAGCGCGGCTTCGGCGTCGACGAACTCGGTCTGGCCGCCACGGCGGGTCACGATCTCGATCTGGCGATTGCCGACGTCGCATCCGACACCGTCGTGAAGCCATTGGTTGTCGAGGGGCAGCCCGCGCATGTGCTCGTCGACGCCGCAGCAACCGCCGACGCATTGGTCGTCGGACAACGTGGCAGCGGTGAACTCCGCCACCACCGTCTCGGCTCGGTGAGTCGCTACTGCGCCACGCATTCCACCGCCCCCGTCGTGGTGGTGCCGCCGGGGTGGGGGCCGCAGCGCCGACTCCAGAGCGGCGAGCGCATTGTCGTCGGTTTCGATGGGAGCGACAACGCCGCTGCGGCGTTGCGGTGGGCGCTCGACTTCGCTCACAGCGATGCGGCCATCGAGGTGGTTGCGGCCATCGAGGTGGCGCCGTGGCTCGACGAGCGCGACACACGCGACCGGTTCCCCGATGAGGTGGCCGAACAGGAACAGACGCTGACCGCCGCCATCGACGCAATCGACGTCGACCACCGCACTGAGCGGTCGCTCGTGCTCGACGACCCCCGTCACGCACTCGGTGAGGCCGCCGGGTCGGCCGATCTCATTGTGCTCGGCGCACGCGGGCATGGTGTCCTCGCCGTGGAGTTCTTGGGCTCGGTCAGCACCTGGGTGCTGCAGGATGCCCCCGTTCCCGTCGTTGTCGTTCCGAAGGAAGGCTGAGATCGTGGCCGAGATCAGAGTCTTTTCGACCAAGCCCTACGACCGGGGTGGCTTCGATGCCGCCAACGTCGGGCATTCGCACAACGTGGTGTTCCTCGCCGCCCGCCTCGATGCCTCGACCGTGGAGCTCGCGGTGGGTGCTGATGCCGTCTGCGTGTTCGTCAACGACGACCTGTCGGCTCCGGTGTTGGAGGCCCTCGGCGCGCAAGGCGTGCGTTGCGTGGCACTGCGATGCGCCGGCTTCAACAACGTCGACCTCGCCACCGCGCAGCGCCTCGGTCTCGCTGTGGTGCACGTCCCGGCGTACTCGCCGAATGCGGTGGCCGAACACACCCTGGCGTTGATCCTGGCCTTGAACCGCCGGATCCACCGCGCCTACAACCGGGTGCGTGATGGCAACTTCTCGCTCGATGGGCTGGTCGGATTCGATCTCGC
>DASQFE010000781.1:0-2024 GCA_035633295.1 Ilumatobacteraceae bacterium
GGTTCTTATTCGAGAACTTAGACGTCTTCGCGGTGATGGGGGAGCCGAACTCGCCGCCGTTCACCGTCACTCCTCGTCCATAGCCGGAACCCGACGAGTGAGATTCGAAGACCGGCGCCTGGGTGTTGGCCGAATCGACTCCCGACTCAGAGTCGCCCTCGCGGTTCTCGTAGACGGAGAGGTCGTAGCTGCGACCCCACCACTCGCCGGTGGCCCAGCCCGTGACCCAGAGCCCGGCCCTGTCGGCCTGATCGAACCAGCGGCCGGCGAGGTCGTTCCACTTCCCGGCATCGCCGGAGGCGGCATCAGGCCAGCCGACCTCGCCCACGTAGCCGCGAGCGTCGTTTGCGTCCAGCCATGAGGTGAAGCGAGACAGCTCCTGGGAGACCTTCCGCTCGAGCGCGTCCGGCCCGGGCCCGGCCGTGGCCGGCGCGGGCGAGCACAACAATCCGAGCGTCACGCAGAGAATGCTTATTCGCATAAGTGATCTGGAGAAGCGCATTTGACTCAATGCTTCGAACAACCCCTGCTCCCTTCCTGCCCCAACTAGTTACCCAAATCCCTCGATAAGCCCGGAAGAACTTCGAGATTGACCCCTGTTGCTCATCAGCCAAGCGCGATCTGGCTCGATTGAGAAGGCATCTCCTCAAGAACGGGCCACCGCTCGGTCCGGAGTCCGAAGTTAAGCGCGCCGAAAGGACCCAAGGCTTCGGGTCGGCGGTCCAACAGGGTCGCCGGGAAGTCAGCCCGCTGGTAAGGGAAGCGATTGCAGGCGCGTCAGCGCCGCAACGAAGCGGTCGAGCAACGGGTAGTCGCGTTGCAGCTTGAGCACGATGCGACGTCCGGAGCGAACGAGCAAGGCGGGCACATTGAGGTAGCGGTAGCGCAGCCTCTTGGCGCGCATGTCGCCGTCTTCATCGAGCGACCCGAGGAGCTGTGACCAGCGCGTCAGGTTTAGCGCGGTGACCACGACCAGCAGCCATGCCCAGTTGGCCATGAAGCCGTGCTTTCTCAGCACGTCGAGCCCGAAGTTCTCCTTGAGTTCTCGCATCCCGGACTCGACCAGGGCCTTGTGGCGGTGCTCAGACTCAAGGGCGACCGCGTCGGTGTCGTGATCGTTGGTCACCAACACCCAGTGGTGGTAGCCGCCGCTCTCGATCTCCATCTGCTCGCCGATGTTGACCGGGATCCGTTTGACGACGTAGCGACGGAACGTCTTGTCGTCGCGGGTCCGGTAACCGAACTCGGCGACCTCGCCCTCGTCCTTGTCGGCGCACGGGACCCAGCAGGCATCGGGGATCTGGGTGAAGATGCTGGTCAGACGGGGTATGAGCACAACTCCGCAGAGGTAGGTCACACCTCTGTCTTCGAGCTTGGCGAACAGATCCTTGGAATAGAACCCGGAGTCGAAGCGAGCGCGGATCAGCGATCCTGTGGGCACCCGCCTGAGACATTCATCCACGAAGCCGGCGATGCCGTTGGAGGTGTGTGCTTTGCCGCGGCGCAGCTTGGCGTGCAGGCACGTGGAGAACTCGGCCACGAAGCACAGCAGCGGATGCAGGGTGTAGCGCTTGGTCCAGGTCGGATCGGCACCCTGGCGCTGCGACGAGTAGGAGCGGATGTAGGTGGAGTCGAAGTCGAGCGTGACCCGGTCGCCGGCCGAGATCCCGAGCAAATGGAAGGCTCTCAAGTGCACCGCTCGCAGTGCCTTGTTGAGCTGGCCGATGTGTCCGAGGGTGAAGCGCCTGAGGAACGATCCGGCGGTCTGCGGTGCAGGCAGGGCGAAGCCCCGGAGCTCTTTCTGTGCCTGATCGGAGCGTGCGATCGCAAGGTCGTCGAGGCAGGTCGCTCCCAGCGTGATGGCTTCCGCCATGCCGAGAATGGACTCGGCTTCGGTGAGCCCGCGGGCGCGCTTCTTGAGGTGCAGGTGTGCTGCGATCGATCCGCCGAGGCCGACTGCGTGGGCCGCCGCCCTGATGAGGACGGCACCCGCGTGAGCCGTGAGGTTGCGATCTGTCGTGGAA
>DASQFE010000782.1:0-3908 GCA_035633295.1 Ilumatobacteraceae bacterium
CTCGACGATCCAGCACTCGTCGAGGTCGGAACCGCCGAGACGCAGAAGGGTGACGGGCTGCGTCGCGAAGTGCCCGTGGATCCCCACACCCTTGCCCGACTCGAAGTGCGTGTCGAGGGCAAACCCGTCGATCATCGACGGCGCGACCGTGCAGTGGGCCAGTGTGAGTTGGTTGGTGGCGACGTCGACCGTCGCCGGATTCGCCATCCAGGCCGACTGATCGAGCAGGTAGCGCACGAGCAGCATCGCCAGGGTCGACGGAACGTCACCCTCACATCCAGCGACGATGCCCTCGTCGTTGAGGCTGGCCAGCGCAAGACACCCCGAGGTGCCCGGATCGCCGAGCAGGTCGAAGCAGCGCACCGTGACGGCGTCGAGTTCGTGATCGTCGAGCACGTCACCGAGCGCCGTTCGCACACTCATCGCCGCAGCGACGTCGCGAGACCCGACGGTCGAACGGACCGGATCGGCCACCCGGGTGAACCGGTCGGCGAGCGCACCGGTGGGAACCACCGGCGTTCGGGTCAACTCGATCATCCGGGTCGGGTCGACCGTCACGAGCTGCGGGCCCCATCGACGACGGACGACATCGGCGTCAGGACTGCTCGCTACGAGCCACGTCGATGGTCCCCCGACAACGCCGAGGCGTGTCGTGTGGAATCTGCGGATCGTCTCGACGTCGCCGATGACCTCGTCGAGTTCCCGCCGGTCGATGTCGGCAACACCCGACAGGCACACGATGCGGCCACGACCCCCGGCCTGCTGCACTGCGGCAAGCGTCTCCAGCGCAGCCGGCAGCGAGTTGTGCGCTCGGTGGGCGACCAGGATCGTCGGTTCGTCCCCGTGCGAGTCGCGGCGGTGGGCCAGGGCGTCGAGCACGATCCGTTCGGTGCCACCGGTCGCCACGAGGAACACGAGCGGCACGTCGGCCCGCGGCTCGACGTCATCCGCCTCGCGGCCGCCGAGCGACGCGAACAGAGATCGGGCCGGCGCCGTCAACTCGGCGACCGCAGCGGCGTCGTGAAGACGCGACGCCGCAACCATGTATCCAAACCGCATCGGCGACTCGACGTTCATTGCAGGGCGCCGATCCGTTGGCGAAGTACGTGCTCGGGTTGCGCACCCACGACGGTCTCGACGAGTTCGCCGTCGCGGATGAACAGCAGCATCGGGATGCTTCGTGCTTCGTAGCGCTGCGCAGTTCGTGGCGACTCATCGACGTTGACCTTCACGACCTTCAACGAGTCGGCGAACTCCAACGACAGCTTCTCCAATACGGGGGCAACCATCCGGCACGGGCCGCACCAAGGCGCCCAGAGGTCGACCAGCACCAGACGCTTCGTGCCGATCGCCGTCGCGAAGTCGGCATCGCCCGCCTCCACGAGCCAGGGCAGATCGACATGACACTTGGCGCACCGCGGCGACCCCGATGACGACGATGGCACACGGTTCTTCGCCCCACACGACGCACAGACGACAACGTTCGACCCCACGCCTCCACCATACGGATGACAAGGCGGAGCCGACAGGGCCGATCGTCCCGTCGAAACGTCACGTTTGACCCGGCACCGTATGACGGTTTGACTGGGGCGATGGCGTTTGTGCTCGATCCGGCGGGGGCGGTGCGGCGCGAGGTTCCTCGCATTGCGGCCGAGCGCCTCGACGACGCGATCGAACAGCTCGACGCGGTGATCGCCGGGTCGGCCGACATCGAGACCGCCGTGCACGAAGTTCGCAAGCGCTGCAAGGAGACCCGCGGCCTGGCCCGACTGGTTCAACCCGCGCTCGGCGACGAGTTCCGGCCCTTCGACCGGATCGTTCGCGACGCAGCCAACCAACTCTCGGCGATGCGCGACGCGCATGCGCTCCTGGCCACCCTCGACAACCTCGTGGCGGCGCACGGCCTCGACGGCCAGCTGCGCTCGATCCGCGATCGCCAGGCGATCGTCGCCGCCGAGGCGACCAGCGCGATCGAAGCGGGTGATGAACGAATCGTCAACGCGCGCAACCTCCTCGTGGAGGCCAGAGGGACATCGCAGAAGTGGACGCTCACCGGCGGATTCGACGCGATCGCCGAGGGCTTCACCGCCACGTACCGGCGGGGACGCCGTGCACTCCGAACGGCGCAGGATGACCCGACCGACGAGAACCTGCACGAGTGGCGTAAGTCGGTCAAGCAACTCTGGTACCAGACGCGTCTCCTTCGTGGGGCTTCGCCGAGCATGATCGAACCGCTGATCGATGAACTCGACGGGCTCGCCGACGCACTCGGCGACGACCACGACCTCGCCGTCCTTGTTGCGACGCTCGACGCCGATCCCGACCAATTCGGCGCTCCCGACATCGTCGACCATGCACGCCGCGTGGCGCGTGAACAACAGAGCGAATTGCGAGCGCCGGCGTTCCGAACGGGGGAGGTGATCTACGCCGAGCGACCGTCGGCGTTGCGTTCGCGAGTGGAGGCCTACTGGCACCTCGCCGGCGATGTGGGACCCGAACTGCCGACTGGTGGAATCGCGGCGCTCATTTCGTCACGCAGCGGAACCCCGCAGCGACCCACGTCCACCGTCGAACGTGAACGCAAGTTCCTCATCGATGCCATCCCGGCCGACCTCGACCTGGCCGACCGCACCGAGATGCGCCAGGGATACCTCACTGCAGAGCAGCAGGCATCGGTGCGAGTGCGCGACGCCGGGCCGAATGGCTACACGCTCACGGTGAAGGCCGGCAGCGGCGCCGAACGGACCGAACTCGAATGGGCGATCGACCGGGAGCAGTTCGACGTCGCCTGGCCCCACACCGAGGGGCGCCGAGTGGTCAAGACCCGCCACCGCATCCCGTTCAACGAGCACGTCATCGAACTCGACGTGTTCGGCGACGGCCTCGACGGGCTCATGTTCGCCGAAGTGGAGTTCGACTCCTCCGACGCACTCGAGGTGTTCGAGCCGCCCGCGTGGTTCGGCCGCGAGGTCACCGACGACGGTCGGTACACCAACGCCGCACTCGCCCTGCACGGCCGGCCCAAGCAGTGATCGTTGCGCGTTACGACCCGGCAGTGCCGTCCGACCCATGAAGGTGCTGGTCACGATCGTCGCCGCCGCTCTGCTGGTCGCCGCCTGCGGAAGCGACAGCGCTGGGACCGATACCTACGTCACTGGCACGGTGACCGCCCCACCTGACGCGCCGCCGAACTCGGAGCTCCCTCCCACCGCCGTCCTGAACGTCACCTTGCAGGACGTCAGCCGCGCCGATGCACCTGCGACCGTGCTGTCGACCCAGACGATCGAGTTGACGGAGTTCCCGATCGCCTTCGAGTTGCCGTACGACCTCGGCGACATCGTCGACAACCACACCTACACCGTTGCCGCTCGCGTGCAGGCCGGAGGCGACCTGCTGATGATCAGCGACACCGCCACCCCCGTGATCACCCGCGGCGCTCCGACGAGCGACGTGACCGTGGCCCTCGTCTACATCGCCGCAAACTGAAAACCCTGTTTGCGTGACAGTTTGGTTGGCCCGTCCCAACCGAAGTGTCACGCAAACCAGAATATGGGGGGTCAGGAGGCGTCGACGAGGGCTTTGTCGAGGGCGGCCAGGGCGAGATCGATCTCGTCGGCGGTGACTGTCAGTGGCGGCATGAATCGCAACGTGGTACCGGCGGCGCCGGCGGTCATGGTGATGAGCTTGCCCTGGCGCAGGCAGTGCAACACGATGGCCGACGTGCGCGCGGCGGTGTCGAACTGCGCAGCGATCATCAACCCGAGCGCACGGACCTGGACGATCGACGCGTGATGTTCCTGCAGGCGTCGTAGACCGTCGGCGAGTTGTCGTCCACGCTCGTTGACGTTGGCCATGAACCCGTCGGCGGTCAACACCTCGATGGTGGCCAGTGCCGCGGCGCACCCCAT
>DASQFE010000783.1:0-3014 GCA_035633295.1 Ilumatobacteraceae bacterium
TCGGAGCGCTTCGACGAATTCGAGGACCGTTTCGAGGAACTCGCCGAAAGGGTTGCCGAGCGGGTCAAGGCTGAGATGAACAATGCTTCGCCGGCCAAGAAGGCTCCGGCGAAGAAGACGGCTGCCAAGAAGGCTCCGGCCAAGAAGACGGCTGCCAAGAAGGCTCCGGCCAAGAAGGCTCCAGCGAAGAAGGCTCCAGCGAAGAAGGCTCCAGCGAAGAAGGCTCCGGCCAAGAAGGCCGCAGCCCCGAGCACACCCGCCGGCTGATCATTCTGTGGCGGCTCGTCGACGACTCGACGCCGAACTCGTTCGACGCCAGCTCACGGCGAGCCGCACCGAAGCACAACATCTCATAGCGACGCACCGAGTGCTGGTGAACGGCGCAGTTGCCGACAAGGCCTCCCGTCAAGTTGCAGTTGCCGACGCCGTCGTCATCGATGGCCCTCCCGCTCGATTCGTCGGGCGGGGCGCCGACAAACTCGATCACGCCCTCACCGTCTTCGACATCGACGTCACCGGTTGGCGGGCGCTCGACGTCGGCGCTTCCACCGGCGGGTTCACCGACTGCCTCCTCCAACGCGGAGCCGCGCATGTGGTCGCACTCGATGTCGGACATGGTCAGTTGCACGAGCGTCTTCGCGCCGACCCCCGGGTCACCAATCTCGAACGATGCAACGTGCGTCACGCCGATCTCGACACCATCGGCGGACCCGTCGAGGTCGTGGTTGGTGATCTCTCGTTCATCTCGCTGCGGCTCGTGATCCCAACGCTCACGCGTCTGTGCCAACCTGGGTCACCGATGATCCTGCTCGTCAAGCCGCAATTCGAAGCCGGTCGGCAGGAGGTCGACAAGGGGCGCGGGGTGATCACCGATCCCGTCGTCCATGAACGGGTACGCAACGAGGTCGCCGCCGCCTTGCAGGCCGCCGGCTGCGACATCGTCGGCTGGACAACCTCGCCCATCACGGGCGCTGACGGCAACGTCGAGTTCCTCGTCCACGCACGGACGGCGGCTGCGTGATGCAGGCCATCGCCCTCGTGGCCCATCACGAACGATCGACCGCGCGGCGATACGCGCTCGAGACGCAGCTCTGGTGCCGTGACCATGGCATCGAGTTCTGGATGCCGCGCGACGACGCCGGTGCACTCGATCTCGCCGACGCCGCGAGTGATCGGCCCGTTGGCGAGGCCGATCTGGTGTTGAGCCTCGGTGGCGATGGCACCATGCTCCGCTCGGTCAGGCTGCTCGAAGGGGCAGCGGTGCCCCTGCTGGGCTTGAACCTGGGTTCGCTCGGATATCTCACCGAGGTCGAGCCTGATCGCCTCGATGAGGCCCTCACGAAGATCGTCGCCGGCGCTACTGCCGGCGGTTGGCACCTCGATGAACGGATGATGCTCGATGTGGCCGTCAACGGTGTCGGCGTGGGGCGAGCCCTCAACGAGGCAGTCGTCGAGAAGGCCGAGTCCGGCCACACGGTTCGTCTACTGGCGCGCATCGACGGCGAGCCCTTCACGTACTACGCCGCCGATGGACTGATCGTGGCAACGCCGACGGGGTCGACTGCCTACTCGCTCTCGGCGCGCGGCCCGATCGTGTCGCCGCGCCACCGAGCCATGCTCCTCACGCCGGTGTCGCCGCACATGCTGTTCGATCGCACACTCGTGCTCGACCCGTCCGAGGTGATCGAGATCGAGGTGTCGGGTCATCGGCTCGCCGAGCTCGTTCTCGATGGGCACCTGGCGGAATCCATCGATGACGGCGACGTCGTGCGGTGCGCACCATCCGACGCCACCGCCAACTTCGTGCGCTTCGGCGGTGAGCGGTATCACCAGATCCTGAAAGCCAAGTTCGGCCTCGCCGATCGCTGATGCTGACCGAACTGCACATCGAGAATCTCGGCGTCATCGAGCGCATCGAGATCATGCTCGGCCCGGGTCTGACGGCGGTCACCGGCGAGACCGGGGCGGGCAAGACGATGCTGGTCGAGGCCATCGAACTGCTCGTGGGGGGACGAGCCGATGCCTCGATGGTTCGTCATGGCGCCGGCGAGGCGAGAATCGACGGACGCCTCATCACACCTGACGGCAGCGAGATGGTGCTGACGAGGGTGATTCCGACATCGGGTCGGTCTCGGGCGTACGTCAACGGTCGCCTGGCCACGGTGGCCTCGCTCGCCGAGGCAGCCGCCGACACCGTGGACCTGCACGGCCAGCACGCCCACCAATCGCTGCTGTCGACGGCAACCCAGCGCGCTGCGCTCGACGAATATGGCGCCATCGATCTCGGAGACCTGCGAGCGGCGCGGGCGCGACTGACCGAGATCGACGCGGAACTGGCGGCCCTCGGGGGCGACGAACGGGCGCGAGCGCGAGAGATCGACCTGCTGCGATTCCAGGTCGACGAACTCGACGCTGCCGACGTCGTCGACGCCGCAGAGGATGAGCGTCTCGACGCCGAGGAATCGGTGCTGGCCGATGCCACCGCTCATCGCGACGCTGCCGCGGCAGCGGTCGCGTCGACCTCTGACGACGGGGGCGCGCACGATGCGATCGCAACGGCGCTCGGAGCCCTCGACGGACGCTCACCGTTCGCGCAACAGGCGGTACGCCTTCGAGATGTTCTGGCCGAACTCGACGACGTGGTCGGTGAGATCCGCGCCGTGGGAGAGCAGATCGACGAGTCGCCCGAACGGTTGGCCGAGATTCGCGAGCGCCGCCAGGTACTCAAGAATCTGCGGCGCAAGTACGGAGACGACCTGGCGGCGGTGATGGCCTTTCACGCCGACTCCGCCGACCGGCTCGCTGAGCTGGAACGGTTCGACGAGCGCGCCGGCGAACTCGACCGGGCGCGCAGCGACGCACTGGCGCACGAGCTGGTTGCTGCCGAGGCCGTGGGACGCCGGCGTCGCGAGGTGGGGCCGCAGCTTGCGTCTGCAGTCGAGACCGAGCTGCGCCGGTTGGCGATGCCGCATGGGTCGGTCGGCGTCGAGATCGGCGATCATCCCGATGATCAT
>DASQFE010000784.1:0-1929 GCA_035633295.1 Ilumatobacteraceae bacterium
AGCACGAGTTCACGCACGATCAGAGGCGTCCATCGGTCCGCGAAGACCTCGCTTCCCATCGAGACGGGACAGAATCTTCCGTAGTCGGGCATGGGACCATCGTCGCGCCGACACACCGCTGCGGGAAGTCCTGATTCTGGACCAGGCGAGTCCACAGTTCGGACTATCCGCTCTCGGAAGATGTCGTCACGATGAACGGATGACTGCAATCCTGGAACACACCATCACCGACCGATCCGAGTTCGTGGCCCTCGCCGCATCCTGTGGGACCCAACTCGACGAGAACGCCGGTCGCTACGACCGCGACGGCTCATGGGCGCACGACTCGTTCGAGTACGTGCGCCAGAGGGGCCTGCTCGCCCTCGGCGTGCCCGCAGAGCTCGGTGGCCCTGGCGCGACCATCAGCGACCTCGCTGCGGTGCAACGAGAGCTGGCCAAGCACTGCGGATCGACGGCGCTTGCGTCGAGCATGCACCAGCACGTGGCGGCGTTCACGGCGTGGCGGTGGCGTCGCGATCTGCCCGGCGCCGAAGCGACCCTGCGACGGATCAACGACGAGGGCATCGTCCTGGTCTCGACCGGTGGTGCCGATTTCACCCACCCACGAGGTACTGCGGTTCGGGTCGACGGCGGGTATCGGGTGTCCGGCCGCAAGATCTTCGTCAGTCAGTCGCCTGCGGGCACC
Organism: Ilumatobacteraceae bacterium; assembly: GCA_035633295.1. Taxonomy (GTDB): domain Bacteria; phylum Actinomycetota; class Acidimicrobiia; order Acidimicrobiales; family Ilumatobacteraceae; genus Sva-07. Next base: position 686 of record DASQFE010000784.1, read on the forward strand.
GTCATGTCAACGATGTTCACCTACGACGATCCGGAACGGGGCCTGCGGGTGTTGAACATGGCGGTCCCGCTCTCGTCGCCCGGTGTCCAGGTGATCGAGACCTGGGATGCAATGGGGATGCGCGGAACGGCAAGCAACGACGTCGAGTTGAACAATGTCTTCGTACCCGACGAGCGGGTACTCGCCGATCGGCCACACGGCGTCGTGGACCCACCTTTGCAGGTGATCTTGAGCATCGCCTTTCCCATCATCGCTGCTGTCTACCTCGGCATCGCCGAAGGTGTCCGTGATCACGTCCTGACCCTGGTGGGCGGTCGTCGCGACGACGTCATCGTGCAACGACAGGTCGGACTGATCGACGCTCGCCTACGAGTCGCCGGATGGGCGCTCGACGGCGTCCTGCGCGCCGTGGGTGATGACCCACAACCGTCGATGTCGCTCGTTGTCGACGTGATGGCCATGAAGCGAGAGGTCGCGTTGGCCGGAATCGAAGTGTGTGACGTCGCGATGGAACTCGCCGGCGGCGCGGCCTACTTCAAGGGGTCACCCATCGAGCGGGCCTACCGCGACATCAGGGCTGCGAAGTTCCACCCGTTCACACCCGAAGCCACGCTGATCCAAGCAGGTCGCCATGCGCTGGGACTGGACACCTGAGCAAGCCACCACCGGACGACGGCATGACAGACCTCAACACGGAACCGACTACAAGAAGGGAGATACCCATGAGACTCAGAACACTCTTGGTGGCATCGGCGATCGCGGTGGTGGGTGTAAGTGCGCCGGCCGCGAATACTTCGGCGGCCCAGATGGCAGCGAACGCGGGAACGGTCCGGATCTGGAACGCCAACGCCCTCGCGGCCTTGGTCGGTGCTGGCCAACCACCGAACGTCGCGGTGCTGCACATGGCCATGGTCCAGGGCGCTGTCTACGACGCCGTCAACTCGATCGACGGCGGGCATGAGCCGTTCCTTGCTGGTCTACCGGCGGCATCGCCGACGGAGTCGATGGATGCAGCCGCCGCCACCGCGGCCTATCTCGTGCTCGACGGGCTCGGCAGGGCACCGGTGCCGGCGCTTCCCGACGATGTCCGTGCGAATCTGCTGATCCAGTACAACGAGACGTTGGCATCGATCCCCGACGACCAGGCGAAGACGCTCGGCATCGCGGCTGGGACGGCGGCAGCGACGGCGATGTTGGACGCCCGCGATGGCGACGGGCGTTACGTGCCGTTCCCGCTCACGGTC
>DASQFE010000785.1:0-2843 GCA_035633295.1 Ilumatobacteraceae bacterium
GCCGAGGCCGACCTGCGTCACCTCGTCCATCGTGCAGGGTGCGTCGTCATTCCGTCGCTCTACGAGCCGTTCGGCATCGTGGCGCTCGAAGCGCTCGCTGCCGGGGCACCGCTGATCGTGGCGAGAACGGGTGGGCTCGCCGAACTCATCGTGGGCACCAACGCCGGCGTCACGTTCGAACCTGGGAATCCTGATGACCTCGCCGAGGCGATCGAGCAGGTGCTGATGAACAACGAACTCGCCACGATCCTGGTCGCCAATGCCCGCGACCTGGTGGAACGCAAGTACGCGTGGGGGGCAATCGCCCGTGCCACAGCCGAGGTGTACGCCTCCGCTCAGATCACGGCTCGATGAACTCTCGGAGTCGGCGAATCAGACCGCGTTGATGAGTCGCTAACGTCTGCGCCGATGCGACCGCTTCACCAGTTCACCGTCACCAGCAACGTGCCAGCTTCGTTGAGTGCACTCGAGGCAATCGCCGCAAACCTGCACTGGGCGTGGACCCGACAGTTGGCTCAGGTCTTCGACCGGCTCGACGGCTCGCCGACCGGTCGTTCGTGGCGCGAGACGGGCCAGCATCCCGTCGATCTCGTCCGACGGACCTCACCGGGATGTTGGGAGGCACTCGCCGCCGACGAGCAGTACGTCGAACAGGTCGCACGCGCCCGCCAACGCCTCGACGACGCACTCGACGGCTCGAGCTGGTTCGCCCGACGCAGTATCGACGGCCAGACCCCGCTCGACCTCGTCGCCTACTTCTCGCCCGAGTTCGGGATCACCGAGGCCCTCCCGCAGTACTCGGGCGGCCTCGGTGTGCTCGCCGGCGACCATCTCAAGGCCAGCTCCGATCTGGGTGTACCACTGGTCGCTGTCGGGCTGCTCTATGCCGAGGGCTACTTCCACCAGGAACTCGATGGCGACGGTTGGCAGCGCGAGCGCAACGAGCGCATCGACCCCGAAGCACTCGGTGTGCAACCGACGGGGATCGAGGTGCACGTCGACCTCGCCGGGGTCGACGTGACCGTGCGGGTGTGGCGCGTCGACGTGGGGCGGATCCCGCTGTACCTGCTCGACACGAACGTTCCGACCAATCCCCCCGAGGCGATCGCCGTGACCGACCGGCTGTACGGGGGAGACGAACAACACCGCCTGCGCCAGGAGATCATCCTCGGTATCGGCGGTGTGCGGGCGCTGCGGGCACTCGGCATCGAACCGCAGGTGTTCCATACCAACGAAGGCCACGCCGGCTTCCTCGGACTCGAACGCATCCGCGAGTGGATCGATCGTGGCCTGTCGTTCCCCGAAGCGATCGAGGCGGTCCGCGCCGGCAGCGTCTTCACCACCCACACGCCGGTGCCGGCCGGTATCGACCAGTTCCCCCTCGAGCTGTTCGAGCGATACTTCGCGTCGTTCGCCGAGCAGTGCGGCATCACCTTCGCCGAACTCGTCGAGCTCGGCCAGGGCGCCTCGGATGACTCCAAGTTCAACATGGCGCTGATGGGTCTGCGATTGGCGGCGCGGGCCAACGGCGTCGCCCGCTTGCACGGTGAGGTCTCCCGTCAGATGTTCGGTGGTCTCTGGCCCGACCTGCCCGTCAAGGAAATCCCGATCGGCCACGTGACCAATGGCGTTCACGCCCGGTCGTGGGTCAGCGATCGAGTCGACGAGCTGCTGGTACGAGCCATCGGAGACGAATGGCACCTGGCCGACGAGGGCGACTGGGCCCGGGTGAAGCACCTCGATCACCGCGAGATCTGGGATGTTCGCAATCAGGGTCGCCGAGAACTCGTCGAGATGGTGCGACGGCTCACCGGAGAAGACGTACTCGATCCCGGCGTCCTGACCATCGGATTCGCCCGGCGCTTCGCCACCTACAAGCGCTCCACACTGCTGCTCAGCCAGATGGACCGGCTCAAGGCCTTGCTGCTCGATGCCGACCGACCGGTGCAGTTCGTGTTCGCCGGCAAAGCCCACCCGGCCGACGAGCCGGGCAAGGCAATGATCCGCGAGATCGACCGGCTGGCGCGCACCGCCGAGGTCGGCCACCGGTTCGTGTTCATCGCCGACTACGACATCGGCATCGCCCGCACGATGTATCACGGCTGCGACGTGTGGTTGAACACCCCGCGTCGTCCAATGGAGGCGTGTGGGACGAGTGGCATGAAAGCCGCCCTCAACGGGGTGCTCAACTGCTCGATCCGTGACGGTTGGTGGGACGAGATGTCGGCCGACCGCAACGGCTTCGACATCGCGTCGTTCGACCACGACGCCGACTACGAGCGACGCGATCGCCGCGAGGCCACCGATGCCTTCAACGTGATCGAGAACCAGATCGTGCCCTCGTTCTACGGACGCAGCGAAGATGGCCTCCCCCACGACTGGATCGACCGGATCACCACGAACTGGTTGACGCTGGGATGGAACGTGATCGCCACGCGGATGGTGCGCGACTACGTCACCCAGTACTACGAGCCCGCCGCGACCAGCTCCGACGCGATCAGTGCCGACGGCGCCGCACCTGCACGCGAGTTGGCCGCCTGGAAGCAGCGAGTCACCGAGGCGTGGCCCGGCGTCAGGGTCACGATCGACACCGACGAGTCGAACATCGATCCTGGCGCGGCGACCGACGAGCGGCGCGTCGTCGCCCATGTCGACCCGGGAACACTCAACGTCGATGAGTTGGAGGTGCAGGTGGTGCACGGCCCTGTCACCGCCGACGGCAAGTTCGACGAAACACGCCTCAAGGTGATCGACATGACGGCCGAGGGCGAGGACCGATTCACCACGAGTTTCGTGCCTGGTGAAGCCGGGCGTTGGGGCGTGGTGGTGCGCGCCCTGCCGAC
>DASQFE010000786.1:0-6302 GCA_035633295.1 Ilumatobacteraceae bacterium
GTTGCGACGCAGCATCGACTGCGCTGTGCCCGACATGGCGCAGGCCGCCATCGCCGCGGCTCGCGCGGAGCAGGTGGATGAGCCTTCGGCACAAGCCTCGGCCGCTGCTGGGCGTCGTTCACCTGCGACGACCGCGGCGAAAAAGCCTGCTGCGAAGAAGCCAGTTGCGAAGAAGGCTCCGGCCACCAAGGCTTCGCCGAAGAAGGCCGCTGCGACCAAGGCTCCGGCCAAGAAGGCTCCGCCGGCCAAGAAGGCTCTGGCCAAGACAGCGGCTTCGCCGAAGAAGGCTTCGCCGAAGAAGGCCGCTGCAACGAATGCTCCGGCCACCAAGGCTTCGCCGAAGAAGGCCGCTGCGGCCAAGGCTCCGGCCAAGAAGGCTCCGGCACCCAAGGCTCCGACGAAGAAGGCGCCGGCTCGGAAGCCGTCGGCGAAGCGGGCTCCGGTGCAGAAGCGGGCACCAGCGTCGGGAGCGGTCGGGAGCTGACATGCGCGTGGTCACGTGGAACATCAACTCGCTGCGGGCGCGCCAGGAGCGTGTCGAGGAGTGGCTGAGCGAGGTGCAACCTGACGTGTTACTGCTGCAGGAGACCAAGCTTGCCGACGACGCATTCCCGGCGTTGTCGTTCGAAGCCCTCGGCTACTCGAGCGCCCACTACGGCCAGGGCCAGTGGAACGGCGTTGCCATTCTCTCGAAGGTCGGCCTCGACAACGTCGTGACGAACTTCGCCGGCGATGTCGAGCCCGATCCCGATGCTCGGATCATCACCGCCACCTGCGGTGGCGTCCGCGTGAGCAGCGTGTACGTGCCCAATGGCCGATCGCTCGATGACGACCACTACACCTACAAATTGTCGTGGCTCGACCGGCTCGTCGCCCACCTCGATGCCGATACCGACCCTGGCCAGGCCGTGATCGTCGGAGGCGACTACAACATCGCACCTGACGATCGCGACGTACACAACCCGGCGAAGCTCGTCGGCGCCACCCATGTCAGCCAACCCGAACGCGACCGACTGGCCGCGCTCGAGGACTGGGGGCTGGTCGACGTCTTCCGCCAGCAGCATGCGGGCGATCGCGTGTATTCGTGGTGGGACTACCGCGCCGGCGACTTCCACCAGGGTCGAGGGATGCGCATCGATCTGCTGATGTGCTCGGCGTCAGTGGCTGCTCGGGCCGATTGGTGCGTGATCGATCGCAACGCCCGCAAGGGCAAGCAACCGAGCGATCACGCCCCGGTCATCGTCGACCTCGCCGACTGATCGGCAACCGACCGCACGATCTCCAAGATCTGCGGCGCAAGTCGTTCGGCGGTGATCACCCCGAACGAGGTCGATGCTGCGAGTTCGCCGGCGGTCGTGGGTCGCGCTCGAACGATCGCCTCGAGGTCGCGGTTGCTGCAGATCTGTGTGGGGAGCACGCCGGCGCGCCTCGCCGTGTCGTCTCGCCAGGCGTGCACGGCGGCAACGAGGGGGTCGACATACGCACGAGCGCGTCGAGGCGGGGGAGCGGGCGGCGTGTCACTCAGGTCGATGTCGCTGATGAACGGACTCACGGTGCGGGCGTAGCCGCCGCGACGTGTCGCCCGGGTGACGATGAGCCGATCGGTCGCACGGGTGAACGCCACGTAGAGCAGGCGGGCCTCCTCGGCCTTAGCGGCGGCAGTGCTCGCCGACTTGTGCGGCACGAGGCTGCTCTCCACGCCGGTGACCACCACCGTGTGCCACTCGCGTCCCTTTGCGGCATGGAACGTGAGGAGGTCGACTCCGTCGGTGGCGGCGTCGTCGAAGGGGTTCGTCGTTGCGACCCATGCCCGGAATGTGGCACCGTCGCCGAGCGGTTGCTCGCGAAGGAAGTCGAGCGCTGCCGCAGCGACGCGGCGCTCGGGATCGGGTTCGTCGGCGGTGGCGGTGCCCGCCGCCGGCGATTCGGGTGCGTCGAGCACATCGTGCGCCCAACCGCGTAGCCGTGATGCGGAACCGAGAGCGGCGGCGTGACGTACAGCGGCCTGGAGCGGCGAGCCCGTCGCGGTCGCCGAGCGTCGCACGGCGATGCCGGCGTCGTTGAGCGCATCGGCGAAGCCGGTCAGCTGGGCATTGGTTCGGGCGAGCACAGCGACCTCGCCCGTGCGCACGAGGTTCGGATCGCACCGCACGATGAACTGAGCGGTTCGCTTCGCCTCGTCGAGTTCGTCGTCGGCGACGATCTGCTCCACCGTCGGCCCGTCGGCACGGTTCGACACCAGCGGGCTCGGCTGGCCGCTCGTTGTCAGCACGTGAACGCCGGCCGCAACCACCTGTGGCGTACTGCGGTGATTCACGGGCAGGCGGATGATCTCGACTCCGGGAAATCGTGTCTCGACATCGACGAGCAGGGTGGGGTCGGCGCCATTGAAGCCGTAGATGGCCTGCGACGGATCGCCGACCAGGAACAGATCGTTCCGTCCGGCCCGCAGGAGGTCGACAAGGGTGTGCTGGAGCGGGTTGAGGTCCTGTGCCTCATCCACGAGGAGGTGGCGGAATCGCCAGCGGACCGTGTCGGCGAACTCGTTGTCACGTCGCAGATCGCGGATGGTGTGGGCCAGCACATCATCGAAGTCGATCACGCCGCGACGGCGCTTGAGCGTCTGGAAGCCGGTGTAGGCCTCGGCGCACTTGTCGATCCCGGGTGCTGGATGTCGCTGGGCACGGCGCGCCGCCGACGGATACATCCCGGCATCGATGCCACGAGCCGACGCCCAGTCGATCTCGGCCAGATACGCCGACAGGCTCCGGCGATCGTTCGCGTCGATCGAGTCGCCGAGGAGTCGTCGGCGATCGGAGACCACGGTGAGGGGTCGTTGTTCGGTGTCGGCCCAACGCTGCTTGAGCACGCCGAGCATCACCGAGTGGAACGTGCCCGCTTCCACGTGGTCGCGCAGCCCGAGGCGCAGGAGCCGACGGCGCATCTCGCCGGCGGCCTCCCGCGTGAAGGTCAACGCGAGCGTGTGGCGGGGTTCGGCCGTGCCGATGGCGATGCGGTAGGCGATCCGCCGCGTGAGCACCCTGGTCTTGCCCGATCCGGCCCCGGCGATCACGGCGACCAGCTGCGATTCGGTGGTGACCGCGGCGCGCTGGTCGGCGTCGAGGTCGGCGATCAGCCCATCCGGATCCACCCCGCAACTGTACGACCCTCGGCCCGTTGGCGCTGCGGCGATGAGCCAGCGGCCCGGATGCCGGCTCCTCGCTCATCGCTTCCACGGTAGGCGCTCTTGGGGTTGGCGCTGTGGACGAACAGGTGTTCTTTCGGTAGAATGTGGCGATGGCCGAGACCGTCATACCGCCTGCCAGCCCCGCCATGGCGCCCGAGGAGCTGCTGCTCGAGGCCGCTCCGGCCAGTAACTACGCCGCCCTCGACGAAGCCAAGTTCCGCGTGGTCTCCGACTTCGAGCCGGCCGGCGACCAGCCCGAGGCTGTTGCGGCGCTCACGAAGGGCATCAACGAGGGTGAGCGATTCCAGACGCTGCGCGGCATCACCGGTTCGGGCAAGTCGGCCACCATTGCGTGGACCATCGAGCAGACCCAGCGCCCCACGCTGATCCTCGCGCCCAATAAGTCGCTCGCAGCTCAGCTCGCCCAGGAGATGCGCGAGTTCTTCCCCGACAACCGGGTCGAGTACTTCGTCAGCTACTACGACTACTACCAGCCCGAGGCGTACATCCCGTCGAGTGACACGTACATCGAAAAGGACAGCTCGATCAACGACGAGATCGATCGGCTGCGGCACTCGGCGACGGCGGCGCTGCTCACGCGTCGTGATGTGATCGTGGTGGCGTCGGTGTCGTGCATCTACGGCATGGGAAATCCCGACGAGTACCGCGGCAACCTGCTCGACCTGAGTGTCGGCGTCGACTACGACATGCGCAACATCCTGCGCCGCCTCGTCGACATGCAATACGGCCGCAACGACATGACGCTCGGGCGTGGCAACTTCCGGGTGCGTGGCGACACGATCGAAGTGCACCCGTCGTACGAGGAGTCGGTGCTGCGCATCGAGATGTTCGGCGACACCGTCGACCGCATCACCACGATCGACCCGCTCACCGGCGAACAGCTCAGTGAACTGCCACGCGCCCATGTGTTTCCTGCGACGCATTACGTCACCGGCCCTGAACGTCTGAGAACTGCGATGGCCGGCATCGAGGTGGAACTGCAAGAGCGGCTGAAGTGGTTCGAGGAGAACGACAAACTCCTCGAAGCGCAGCGGCTGCGGATGCGTACGTCATACGACCTCGAGATGATGAGCGAGGTCGGCTACTGCAACGGCATCGAGAACTACTCGATGCACATGGATGGCCGCGTGCCCGGCGAGCCACCGTTCACCCTGCTCGACTACTTCGCCGACGACTTCCTGCTCGTCGTCGACGAGAGCCACGTCGCGGTGCCGCAGCTGCACGGTCAGTTCGCCGGCGACCGCAGCCGCAAAGACATGCTCGTCGAGCACGGCTTCCGCCTCCCGTCGGCGCGTGACAACCGCCCGCTCACATTCGAAGAAGTGCTCGAACGTGTCAATCAGTGTGTGTTCCTGTCGGCGACACCGAGCCCGTATGAGCTACGCGTGTCGACCAGCATCGTCGAGCAGATCGTGCGACCCACCGGGCTCGTGGACCCCGAGGCGATCGTGAAGCCCACCAAGGGACAGATCGACGACCTGATGGAGATGGTCAGCGACCGCGTCGCCCGCGGCGATCGTGTCCTCGTCACCACGCTCACCAAGAAGATGGCAGAGGACCTCACCGACTATCTCCTCGAACAGGGTCTTCGCGTTCGGTACCTGCACTCCAACATCGACACCATCCAGCGCATCGAGATCCTGCGTGGGTTGCGACTCGGTGACTTCGACGTGCTGGTCGGTATCAACCTGTTGCGAGAGGGCCTCGACCTTCCCGAAGTGTCGCTCGTGTGCATTCTCGACGCCGACAAGGAGGGCTTTCTGCGTTCGGAGACGGCGCTGATCCAAACGATGGGTCGTGCGGCGCGCAACGTCGACGGCCAGGTGGTGATGTACGCCGACACGATCACCCGGTCGATGCAGGCCGCGATCGATGAGACCCAGCGGCGCCGCCAGGTACAGATCGCGTACAACCTCGAGCACGGCATCAACCCGCAGACCATCCGCAAGGCGGTCGGCGACATCCTGTCGCTGCTGCGACCCGACGAGACGGCGCCGTTCCCGGGCAAGGACAAGCGCCGTCAGCGTGAGCGCGACAAGGTCCAGCGCGACCTCAAGTCGTTGCCCCAGCAGGAGTTGGCGAGGCTCATCCAGACGCTCGAGGAGGAGATGCACGAGGCGTCGGCGGAGTTGAAGTTCGAGTATGCCGCCCGTTTGCGTGACGAGGTCAACGACCTCAAGCGCGAGCTACGCGACGCTCAGTAGGGCAGCTGTTCAGCGGAAGTCCTTGCGGAACCTGTCGAGGGCCGACCGATCGTGTTCGTCCTTCTCGGACGGACGATCGGATCGCTCGATGAGCGCAGCGAGCGTCATCAAGCCGGTGCCTCCCACGGCGATCCATGCCCAGGTGGGCGCGGTTGCGAGCCTCGGTCCCGCCGACACGAGCAACGTGCCGACGACCATGATCGTGCCGGCCATCAGAGGGGCTCCGAGTCGCTGACGACCGCCCACGGCGATCGTCACGACGCCGAGGACAAGGGCGCCGAGCGTCGCCCAGTCGCTGTTGGGTTCGAGCTGTGATGCCAGCAACCAGGTGGTCACGAGTGCCAGCGACGGACCGAATGCGAGCCAACTCGAGATCGGTTGCCGCTGTCTCACGAACAAGCCGATACCGAACAGGAGCGCAGCGATCGCCGCGACCGCGAGGTCGATGCCCGTGGCGCCGTAGGGCTGGATCTGCTCGATCGTCCAGGCGTTCGTCCCGGTCGTCCACCAGAAGCTGCTGACACCGATCACGCCAAGTGCACCACCAGGCAGGGAGGCGGTTCTGCTGCTGCGGATCGCTCCCGTGACGGCCAGTTGCAGGCCGAGGACGCTGACGGCGATCGACATGAAGACCGGACTTGCGGACGTGCTCGCCAGCACGGCAAGTACCGCAGCTGCGGTGGCGCCCGCCAACGCAGCGATGCACCGCCGATCGACGAGGGCGATTCCGGTGAGAGCGATGGCGACGACCGAGCCCGCCATGGCACCGGTACCTGGATCGGTGCCTCGCATCGCGAGTGCGAGCGCAGCGGCGATGACAACGAGCACGGCGCTCACCTGGAGGCGGACTGATCGAGGGTCGCGGGTCGATCCGGCGAACGCAGCGGCCA
>DASQFE010000787.1:0-13965 GCA_035633295.1 Ilumatobacteraceae bacterium
GACAGTGGGGATTTCGGTGTCGGCCACGGTGGCCTCCTTCGGTGACCCAGCCTCCCGAGGAGACGGGACCAACCACGCTCGCGCCGATCGCGAGATGCCGCCGACGGCGCGATTATCGGGTGCCACGAGTTGGGCCGCACTGCGGCGCGAGCTAGTAGCGCAACGGCGGGTTTATCGGGCGCGGCTATCGAGTGGCCCCGCAGGCTCAAACGGGACTATCTCGTGTGACGGATGGGCCGTTCTGGGGCGCGTGCTCGCGGGTCCAGGCCGGGCTATCAGGCTGGTGTTACGTGCGGCTTTCGGACTGGAACGTCATTCTCAGAGCCGGCGGCCATGAAGCCGAGTGCGGACAGTTGGACGGCGATGATCGGGTGGTGTTGTGTGACGAATCGTGCGGGTACCCGATGAGTCGTCACAATCTGTTGGCGGTCGTTGATGGTGCGGGGTCTCGCCCGACCGACGTCTGCTCCCGATCGCAATCGGTCAGCACTGGCTCAAGCGCACTCGATGATCGCTGCCGAACGCCGGACCAATCCCGCCCTGGGACGGGCGTGGCCGATGTAGGGGTGTGGTTCAGATCGGGAGCGGGGCGACGGCTCTGCCACCGATGCCTTCTGAGCGGCATCGATTGCACGGCGTTGGCACCTTCGCCACGCACGCTCAACCGCTTGCGTACTCCCGTGAGGACTGATCGCCGAGAAAGTCCTCGCTGATGATTTGCTCGTCGATCGCTCGTTGCCCGATGTAGCACAGGTATTCGGTTGCGACGGGGTTCGTGGATCGACATCCGCCCGAGACACGGGAGGCGTCATCGACGATCTCGGTGACGTAGCCGGTGTAGTCGAGGGTGCCGACCGGTTCCGGGAAGGCGGGGATGGTGCATTTGAACACCATCTCGTCGATGGTTGCGGTGCAGATCGGCTCCATGCCGTTGAGGACTGCACCGTCGGGAAGCGGCACAGGGGTCGGGTCGATCACAGAAGGATCCGGCCTGACAGGGGCGGGCGTGTTGCCGATCGTGTCCGGCGCTGGGGGTGTCGTCGAAGCGGGCGCCGAATCGGTCAGCAATGGTTCGGACTCGATAGGTGCCAGGGTGTTGCCAATTGTGTTCGACGCGGTGTCTGACGCGGTTGAAGCGGGTGCATCGCTGCCTCGTGCGACGAAGGCCAACCCTACGGCCAGGGCAGCGACTGATGCCGCTGCGAGCAGTGGCGCAAGACGCCGTGGGCCCCGGCTATGTCGTGCCCGTGGAAGGTAGACCAAGTCGTTCTCGATGGCGTCAAGCGTGCTGGTCACCTCGATCCGGTCGGCTTGCGCTCGGAGGTAGGTGACGATGTCGCGTTCGAGCGTCGGTGTCATGGCATTTCCTTTCGTAGGCGTTCCAGTGCACGCGTGATCCAGGGACCGACTGAGCCCGGGGGGCAGTCGAGGGCTTCGGCGATCTCGACGTTGCTCAGTCCCACGTAGAACCGCAGCACGATCACGGCGCGTTGGTTGAAGGACAGACCGTCGAGAAGATCGGCGATCGGCTCCTGATCCCAGGCTGCGGGCTCGGGTCGGAGACGTTCCGAGAGTCGAGCGCGACGTGTCCGGCTGCGGCCTGCGTCGCGGCATCGATTGAGCACGGACCGGTTCAGGTATGGGCCCGGTCGATCGAGTGAGTCCCAGCGCCGGTAGATCTCGACGAAGGCATCGTGCACAAGATCGTGAGCGAGGTCCGTCGAACCGATCATCATCGCTGCGCGTCGAACCTGTCCCGGCATCTCCGCCTCATAGAAATCGGAGAACGCCGTCGCCGCCTCTGGGGCGTGCTCGGTGCGATCGGTGTCGGTCATCACATCATGTCAACGTCTCGGAGCGCCGAATCGATACACCACGCGAATTCACCCGCGCGGGTACGGACGTACGCGGTGTCCGGGCAACCTCAGCGACACCGCAGGATCGGACGTGCGAGCGACCGGAGAGTTCGGATTGTGAATGCCACGGATCGCGGAGATTGATCCCGACTGATCGGTGGGCATCGATGGGAGCGCCGACAACCCGGCTGGCGGCGGGTCAGCAGGGGCTTGCCTCAACGCGTGTCGCTCGCCAACCGTCAGCCGTTGCGGAGACCTCGATAGCGGTGACCAAGTCGCCAGTCGCGCTGTATCGCTCGTATCGATGGCTGCCACTGGCCGTGATGGTGAGTTCGTGGTAGCCGAGCTTGAGCAGAGTGCTGGCTGTATTGGTGTTGAGGAACTCGGCGAGTGCGTCATCGGGACTGGCTGCGGATGGGCTGTCGGCAAGCATCTCATCGCTCGGTGGTGTGTCCCCACAGGCGACCGGTTTGTCGAGTGGGGCGGAGGTGACCTCGGTGCGCGACACGATGAGCGTCGTGGGTTCAGGCAGCGTCGACACAGGAGCCGAGAGTGCCCCATCGCGGGTGGGGAAGACGCCCTGCGCCACGTCGTAGCGTTCGGTCCAGGTGGCCTCGTCGACGAAGTCGATCGAGCGGGCGAACTCAATGGCGACGTCGGCGCTCGAGGCGCCCCCGACGTAGGCCCAGGTGGTATCGCTGACTTGCCAGATCACGTTGGAGCCAAGTCCCCGGTCGAGCAACCAGCCGTCGTTGCCGTTGACGTCGACCTGTTGAAGGTCACCGACTTGGGCGTAGGCGATGAGTGGGTTGCGAACCTCGACCCACACGCTGATGCCGTCGCCACCGTCGCCGTCGCTGGCACGGGTGAAGGCGTTGACGGATCCGAGCGGCATGCGTGTCGGCGGCACGATCACCTCGTAGCCGTCCGGCAACGGGCCGATTGCGAACGTGACTTCGCCGTCGTCGTCGACTTGTTGCCCGTACACCGGGAACCCGCCGGCCGCTTCGAGAAACGAGATCGGGTCGAGACCCGACGCAGTAACCTCCGGTGTGCCTGGCAGCACCACGGTGGTGATCGCCGGCGATCCGTTCTCGACGTACACCTCCACAGGGACTTCGGCCACGGTTGCCCGCTGCGGGACCCCTCGGAACTGGTCACGGGAGCCGTCAGCGCTGACCGACAAGGCGATGCCGTCGCGCAGCAGATCGCCGTCGGGTCGAGCGACAAGGGCCTCAGCGGCGGTCGCATTGTCCCATCCGAGCTGGCCGCCCCACATCGCCGAGGATGTGGCAGCGCTCGGCCACGAATCGGAAACAACGCCGAACTGATCTGGAGTGAGAGCGCTCGCGCGCAGCGCCGGCACTACCGGCGACGACGCTGCGGGGATCGACGCGGTCGTGATCTGCGGCTGCTGTGCCGGTGCCGGTGCGTCTACCGGCCGTTGGAGGGTCAAGAGGCCGACGACCAGGACTGCCACAGTTGCCGCGGCTCCTGCGACCAACCAGCCGTGGAACCGCGCACGGTTCGGCTCGGGGGATGTCAGCTCGAGCAGCGGGCCGCTTGCACCGGGTTCAGCCGTGGTCGTGGGTGCGTCGCTCGGGAGGTCGACGTTGCCGGTTGTGATGTAGTGGATCAACCGGTCGCGCTGGACGCGTTCCCAAGATCGTGAGCGCGGCGCCGGCGTGAGCAGTTCGCGCAACCGCTTGTCGAGTTGGTTATCGGTGAGTTCATCGAGTGACATCAGTTGCTACCTCCACGTCAGTTGGCTGGTCGCCGGTGTGGTTTCGGATTCGTTGTCGAGCCCGGTGCAGTCGTGTGCGGGCGGTCTCGGGCGGGATGCCGAGCACTGCGGCGGCGGAAGTGGGACTGAGTTGCTCCCACGCCACGAGCAACAGCACGTCGAGTTCGTCCGCCGACAAGGTCAGCAGTGCGTCACGCAACTCCAACAGATCGGCTCGGGCATCGATCTGCGACGCGATGTCGAGCAACGGCTCACCGGGAAGGTCGCGGCGGCCACCGAGCCGTTCGAACGCGGCATATCCGCGCGCTCGCCCACGCAGCTCGCGACGCACGAGGTTCGCTGCGATGCCATACAGCCACGGCAGCGCCTCAACTGCGCCGGGGTCAAACGAGTCGCGACGCTCGAACGCGATACGAAACACCTCTGCCGAGACATCGTCAGCGGCGGCGAACCCGACCCGGGCGACTGCGAACCGTCGGATCGCATCGGAGTGACGATCGAAGATCGTGGCAAACCGGACCGGGACGTCGATCGAGGCAGCGATGATCTCGGCATCGGTTGCGCTCATACCCCATTGTTGCCCGGACGCCGGTCGAGCGTTTCAGGCTTTGAACCAATCGGCCCCGGGCGGCAATGTTGGTGCGCGCTCATGTTGTTGCTCACTCACCGATGCGGCCCGGCCGATGCTCTCGGCGACCGAGCGATAATCGCAGGCTAGAAGGCGTGACTGCGCGCTCCATCGCCGGCCACTCGGTCGGGCTGGGCTCGTCGACGTGCCGCACGTAACGCGATCACCGACTTGGAGCGGCGACTGTCCCGGCCTCGGTTCCCCGCGTCGGGTGTTCGCTCTTGACGCGTAGGCACGAGTCATTGGGGGGGTGTCGTACAAGACTGTGGGCGTGGGGCTCTATGGAGTGATGACTGGTTTCGACAACGACAGCTCTGAGCGGTCGCTTGATGAGTTCGAGAAGTTCGCGCGCGTGTCCGAGGAGCGGCTCCGGATTGCGCTCACGGCGTCGTTCGGTGTAACGGATGGGCGGATCGCGGCGGTTGATGCGTTGAGTTGGGCGTGGGAGAACTGGGATCGGGTGAAGAAGATGTCCAACCCGGTTGGCTATCTCTACCGCGTCGGACAGACGTCTGCGCGCCGGATCCGTCCACGACCGATCCGGATTCCTGGTGACGAGGTCCACGTCGACGCGCAGCGCATTTCGCCCGAGCTCGTGAAGGCGATTGGCGATCTCAGTGATCAGCAACGCACGGCTGTGATGCTCGTTCATGCGTTCGGATGGACCGTTCGTGATGTCGGCGAGGTGCTCGACCTCGCACCGTCCACTGTGCAGACCCATTCCGAGCGGGCCCTCGCACGGCTCCGTACAACTCTGGAGGAAACCCATGCCCGCTGACACCCGCACACAACTCCGCAACCTTGGAGATGACCTCCGCCGAGACAGCGCTCCGATCACCATGTCCGAGATCGTCGGATCCACCGGCATGACGGCGTCGGCTGCCGTGACACCAATTCACGCCCGTCGCCAGCGCGAGACGCGAACAACGATCGTTCGAGCGGTGGCCCTCGTCGCCACTGCTGCTGCCGTAGTGGTCGGTCTCGTCTTGATCATTGATCGGCGCGACGCCGATCCCGTCTCAGATCAGGCTGATTCCGCTGCACTTGCCGCTGTCGGCTCGACCAATGCGGTTGGGTTGTTCCCCGCGGGTGATCTCGACGCCGTGCTGTTGGCCGGCTTCGGGACGCCGCAGTCGGCGGTCGACGCCTACCTCGCTGACCGCACTCGACCCGACGTGCTGCCCAACGGCTACAGCGCGACGTACTCGGTTTCCGATACGGCCGAACGGGTCGGTGACAACTTGTCGCTAGTCCAGTTCTCGATTGCAACCGAGAACGACTCGGGTGACGGATTGTTGCTGGTCCGCCAGGTCGCATCTGTCAGCGAGCCAGAACGCTGGGTCGTGGTCAGCGGCGGGATCGCTACGTTCACGATCGACCAACTCGAGTACCGCGAAGGACGACTCAGCGGTTCGTTCTCAAACGAGATGGGCGGACAGACAGAGATCGACGTCTTCGACGCCGCGAGCGGCGAACGAGTCGGTCGCTCCAGCGACAATCCGTTCGTTATCGACAACCTGTCGTCGTCGGCGTTGTCGGTTCGATTCTGGAACACCACCGCCGATGGCGGTTACCCGATCGCCGTGTTTGCTGAAGGGCTCGTGCGCGATGGTGAAATCGTGACCGACATCGGTGCCAGCGCACTCAGCGGAACGTACCCGACCGAGACTCAACCGCAGGTGGAAGCCCCGAGCACGCCATTCGACTCCGGACCCATCACCGCCTTCTTGCCGGCGAACGCGAGCAACGTCGTCACGATCGTCGACGACCCACAGATCAAGATCGACGGCTCGGTGCAAAGAGTCGAACGCACGGACCAAGACGAATACTGCCTCGCCATCAACTGGGCTGGACGTGAACAAGACTTCGACACCTCGAACGGGAACGCATGCTTTAGCCAAGACGCCATCGGCGCGCAGCAGGACATCGGGAACGGAGCCGGACTCGGCGGACCAGTGGCAGTTCTCGACTCTTTGGACGGCACGCGAGTACTCGTCGTTGGCGCCGTTCCTGACGCCGTCACCAGTATCCGAACCGACAGCGGGGAGAGCATCACGCCGATCCACAACATCTGGTGGGACGTCATCGATGCGGGAACACTCGTCACCTACGAGATCGCTTCCAGCGACGGCCGGACGACCAAACTCACCGCCGGTTAGTCGTTCCTCCATCGCGCGCCACTGAACCAGCCAGCGACTGCATCGTAGACATGCAGAAGACAGTGCGTTACCGATGAGCCCCACGAGCGTGACATCGGTGCCCCCAAGGCCCGTGAGGATGTGCCGGCGGTCTCAACCAGGCGGATGCTGATCCTCGAGATAGACGCTGGAGGCCTCCGGACCAAGCACCGCATTGAGTCGACGCGCAACTCGCTCATCGAGAAGCTCGGTCGCTTCGTTCACCGCCACATAACGGCATTCCGAGAGCTCATTCTCATCGAGCCTGATCTCGGCAACAGTCCCAGTGTCGAGCAACTCGATGTCGAACAAGAATATGAGGCTCTCGACGTCCAGAAGTGGACGAGTTGTCGTCAACGCACATCGGCGCACCGACAGTCAGGTCGACGCTGAGTTCCTTACGGACCGCAGCCACCTGGAAGCGTGCATTCGCTGATGGGCCGGACGACCGATTGAGGGGTCGTAGCCGCGATGGTTGTGTCGATGCGGTCGGCGATGTCGGTGCCGGCGACGACGAGGACGGCGATGTCTTCCGGGGCGATCTCGGGGTCTGCGACGGGCGGATCGGTTGGCATCGGTTCCCACGGGCCGAGGCCGAGGAGGTCGGCGACGGCCGCAGCAAGGGTCTCGTGGCCCGGGCGCGCGTAGATGACTGTTCGGTTCGGGTCGGCGGTCGGGCTGGCATTGGCCGCTGGTGCGAGGGTGAGCCCGGCTTCCTGGAGGCTTGCGGTGATGCGGCCACCCATTCCGGGCACTCGAGCAGCATTGGCGACCAGCACGGTTCCGGAGTTGAGGTCTTCGACCGCTGTGGGTTCACTGGGTGACGGCTGAGTCGAGGGTTGGTTCGTGTCGGCAGTCACGGTTGCGGTCGCGGGTGTCAGCGGCGGTGTTGTCGACCAGGACTCTCGGGTGGGGAAACAGCAGCTCCAGCCGCCGGGGTTGGTTGCTTGACTGCCGGCTCGGCCCCACCCTGGGGAGGCGACGACGACGTGATTGTCGAACCAGACGATGGGGGTGTCGGAGATGAGGTCGCCGCTGTTAGCGGAGGCGTCGAGCAAGCTTTGGCCGAGGAGCCATTCGTTGGTGGCGGGACGGTAGGCGAGAAGCCGGCCGTTCTCGAGGAGCCACATGGCGACGTCACCGTTCCAGATCCCCCCGTAGCGCGACGAGACATCGGTGTAGGCGAGGTCAGCGACCGGTGTGAACGACCCGTCGGCCGGGTCGAAGATCGTCGCGGACTGTTGTGCTGGTGGAGGCGTCGTCGGGTCGCAGGCGGCGGCGCCGGAGAGCAGGAATCGTCCGGCGTCGATTCCAACGATGTCGGTCGGGTACGAATCCTGTGACGGCAGCGCCGTTGCGGACCAGGTCTGGGTGGTCGAGTCGAAGGTCCGTATGCGCGCCGACGCACAGTCGTCACCGGACCCGATCGTGATCGTCGCGACCGATGTCGGTGTTGACGCGTACGTGCCGACCACCGAGCTGGTGTCGGATTCTTCCCAGTCAATGTCGAAGCTGACGTCTCGGATCGGTGGTGACCAGGTGTCCGCCGTTGGATTCCAGTACGACACCGACATGCGCCAGACGAACCCGAGTCGCCCGTCGTCGAACAGGTGTAGCCGTGACCCTCCGTTGGTCGCGGTCTGGGCGTCGGGTGCGGTGATGGAACGCCAGGTGAATGAGACGGGGTCGAATGCTGCCGCTGTCACACCGTCAATCCCGTTGACGACGACGACTTCGGAACCGTTCCAGCCGGCCACGGCATCACCGCGTGTCGGATCGAGCGGCGCGTCGGGCAACGGCTCCCAGGTTTGGGTGGTCCCGTCGAAGTAGGCGCCGTCGGTGAACATGTCACTCGAGGATCCGTTGGCGCAGCAGCCTCCCCACACGAACATTCCGGTCCCGGTCGAGACTGCGCTGTATTGGAAGCGCGGCTCGATCGGCATCGTCGGGAACGTGACCCACTCCGACACCAAAGACCCATCGCCGTTGGACGGATCATCGGCCGCCGTGGATCCCGGCTCGGAGACGCCAGTCCCCGACGGAGACGGTCGGCCCGCCACCGCGAGCACGCCAACGACCAACGCAATCACCGCTGCGGCTGACCCGAGCCACACGAGCATGCGCCGACCGTCGTGTTGGCGACCGATTCCGCCGTCGAGGGCAGTCACGGGTTCCAACATGGGTGTCCACGTTCGATCGGATGAGGGTTCGGCCGGCGCCGGATCGGCGGATGCGTCGGATCCGAAGGTGTCGGCCCACAGCTGTTCGGCGTCGCGCTGGTCGAATGTTGCAGCGTCGGGGCGGACGCGTCGGAACTCGTCGAGTACATCCATCACTGGTTCTCTCCTGTGTTCTGAGGTGAGCGGACTCGGGCGGTCTCGAGTCGCTGGCGGATGCGGTGCAACCGCGTCCGTACGGTGGTCGGGTCCACGCCAACGATTGCGCCCACTTCCTTGCTTGACAGGCCCTCCCATGCGACGAGCACGAGAATCTCGTAATCGGCCACGTCGAGCTCGGCGGCAGCGTCGAGCACGTCTGCGAGTTCGCGTTCTGCGTCGACCTTCGACGCCGTGACCAACAACGGATCGACGCTGTGCTGCGAACGGCGGCCCTCCCGGGCGATCGCACGCAAACGGCGCACTTCGGAGCGGCGATGGTTGCGAAGCACATTGGTCGCGATACCGAACACCCATGCCCGTTCGATCCCACGGCGCGGATCGAAGGAACCCAGGCTTTCCAACACCCGGCGAAATGTCTCTGCGACGACATCGTCGGCGAGATCGCGACCAACACGCCGCGACGCGTACGCATGCAAGTCAGATGCGTGCTCGACGTACAACGCGCGCGTCCGCTCGCGATGGACGTCGAACATCGACGAGTCCTCCTCGGCAACCAACTGCATCACACGTACTTAACCGCAGAATCCCGACCGTTTCGAACAATCTGCGAACCGGGCCCCACCGACAGCGAACGCCGGACCGCGTGATCGGACACTGCGGGTCCTGAAAGTGCTGTGCTCGGCTTGGGTCCGAGTCGGTAGGCGCCGCCGTGAGCCGATTTTCCGAGCGAGGCTTCTGTTCGGTTTGCTCATTGATTGGCGGGTCACTCCGTAACCGTGCGTTCGTACAATCGCTGGACGGCCCGACATCCCGCTGACGAGGTGGACAGTGGCCGAGGATTTCTTGGCCGATGTGGCACGGTTCGGGGTGTTCATGCGTCGTGAAGGGGTGTGATGGCCGAAACCGGAGCGAAGCACACCGCAGCCGAGCGTGATGACCTCAGCGTGCTGTACGAACGGGAGTGGTCTCGTTTGGTCAAGGTGGCGTTGGTCCTCACCGATTCGTTGGCGATCGCCGAGGAAGTGGTCCAAGACGCGTTCGTCAAGTTGCAGTCCACAACTTCGTCGGTGAGGAATCCGGGCGGCTACCTCCGAACCACGGTCGTGAACGGATGCCGGGACGTCCAACGTCATCGGGCTGTGGTTCGTCGGACACCGCTGCCGCGGTCGGAGCCTGTCGTGGCCGAGTACGACGAGCTCTTCGATGCGCTCGCGACGCTGTCGTGGCGACAGCAGGCAGCGTTGGTGTTGCGGTTCCACCTCGACCTCGGTGAGACCGAAATCGCCGAAGCGCTCGGGTGCCGACCGGGGTCAGTCCGTTCGATCATTCGTCGTGGTCTCGCCGCCCTCCGAAAGGAACTGGAATCATGATCATTCTTGAACAGCGACTTCGCGATCACTACGCCGAACGCACAGCGGAAGTTCCAGACCGGGGTCCCGGTCTCGACGCGCCGGTAGTGTTCTCGTCGTTCGGGGACGACAATGACGGGCGAGTGTCGCAGTGGCGCATGGCGATCGTCGGTTCGGTCGCCGCGGCGACGATCGTCGGACTCCTGCTCGTTGCCGGGCTCCGCTCAGGCGACGGTGGACCTGCACCCGCCGCATCCGGTCCCACTGATGTCAGTTCAGATCAGGGAGCACTCGCACCGGTCGCCACTCTTGCCGACACCGCCGACGTCACCGACGTACCCGTCACCGTGCTCGCCGCTGCACCCGCAGAGTGGTACCGGCTCGCACCGGACCTTGACGTCGCCTGGTACCAGGACCAGGTCAACGGAGCCGACTCCATGGTGTGCTGGCGAACCCCGGTCGGGTCCGACTGTCAAGTCGACAACGCCAGACCTGGTGAGAGCGTGTTCGTCGTACCGACCGCTGGCGGGCAGACACTGGTCGTCATGATCGCCGGCGACGTCCGACTGGACGTTCTCGATGTCGTCCTCGATGACGGTGTGGTGCTCATGGCACCGATCGAGTGGGACGAAACGATCAACTGGGGTGTCGCCCGTTTCGCCATTCCCGACGGTGCCACCATCGCCCGACTCGGAGACCCTGCATCGGTCCCGGGCGATACGATCACCGACGCATCACCGGCTGACTTCGAGTCGCGCACCAGTCTTCTTGACCCCACCACCGTCCCAGTACCGCCTAGCGCGCCGTCGGGCAGAGCAACGGAACCATGCGATGCGGGAGACGAATGCGGAGTCTACATCGTAAGCGAGGGCGACTACCCGGTGATGATCGCCGAACGGTTCTGCGTCACGATCACCGAACTCAACAACGCCAACGGATGGGCAGAGATCTCGGAGTTTCCATTCCCCGGCGTTTCGATCTTCATTCCACCGAGCGATGGCCGAACGGCGTGTCCCGACCCTGCAAAGTAAGCACCGACGTCATCAGACATCGCATCGCTTTGCCCGCCGAGCAGATGAGTGTTCCGATGATGCGGTCGCCGCCGTCGGAAGCACGATCGCGTTGAAACAATGAACAGGTGACAGTGAGCGGGCAACAGTTGTTGTGATGTCTCGATCAGACACGACCCCACTCGATCGCACGGCGTCCACCGTCGTAGCTGGTTGGTTCGACGAGCACGTTGCCACCATCCACCGGTTCGCTGCGCGACGCATCGGCGAGCATGGTGCCTCGGACATCACTGCGGACACGTTCCGAATTGCGCTCGAGCGATTCGACGAGTTCGATCCCGACCGCGGACACGAGCGTGCGTGGCTGTACGGGATCGCATCCAATCTCCTGCGTCGACATTGGCGCACTGAGGAACGCCGACTTCGAGCACGCCTCCGGTCGACAACCTCGCGTGATGTGACCGGAGATCCGTTGGTCACCGTCGATGCACGAATCGACGCCGAACGCGAAGTCAACCGAGTCATCAGCGCCATTGGCGGACTCGACCCCGACGATCGCGAGTTACTGATCCTGGTCGTCTGGGAGCAGCTCTCGAGCTCCGAGGCCGCACGAGTTCTCGGCATCCCCGCCGGAACCGTGCGATCACGATTGAACCGGATTCGCACTGACCTGCGCCACCAGCAAGGAGAAGCCGAATGAACGAGCTGGACACCTTCGAGACTCTTCGCCCCAACGTGCGACCCCTGTCGCCCGAACAGCAAGCCACCATGCGCTCACAGCTGTTCGGCGACTCGGATCACGTCGCGACGACCGTAATCGACCACGATCGTCCCTTGGATCTAGACGCGGACGCCATGCAGAGCGCGCCGCGGTCGCGTCGGTCGCACCAGCGGCTCCTCGGTGTTGCCGCCGCGGCGATCGCCATCACAGGGATTGCTGGGATCTGGGCGTTCGAGTCCAACCGCCAGGATCAACCTGCTCCCGCACAGGAGTCGAGTGCCTCCGAGCCGATCGAGCCGACGGCAGCGACAGTCGGGCAGACATTGGTGCCGGACGACCTCGCCACGCTCGGTGTTTCGCTGACACCAGCAGGGCTTCAGACCGATCGACAGGCCGAGCGATCAGGGGTGCAGCGTCGCGTGTACGGCTCGGCGGCGGACCCGGGCGATCCGGCGCAAATGGTGACACTCACCTATGCCGCCGACATGAACGACGGTCGCGTCCCGTGCGAGTTCGTCGATGGCGCCTCATCGTTCGAGATCGCCGACGACACCGGTTGGTTGTGCCAAACGGGCTCGACCACGTCGGCCGGGTGGATCGTCGACGGCGTAGCCGTTGAGCTTTCGGCGGACCGAGGGTTGAGTTCCGACGACCTCGTCGCCGTCGCCCGAAGCCTCCGAACCGTGTCGCCGCCAGAGACCGGCGAAGGCCCAGAGATCGATCTCGAACCAGACCCGCTACCGAGCGGATGGACGACGCTCGTCGGGACCGACCTGCCGTTCGAGCAGGCCTTGCTGGAGACGTCCTGGCTCGCAACGAGCGACGGCGACCCGAACAACCCGCACCAACTCTGGGTTCGCTCCTGGACAGGCGATGACGCTGCGGTCTACGCGTTCGCACCAGTTGAGTCCCAACGGACCGTCGTGCGTGGCCGACCCGGCTACCTGTATCAATCATCACAAGAGGCTCAAAACGGCCCCATTGACGTAACCGTGACCTGGATCGAAAACCCCGGACTCGTCATCAGCGTGTCGCTTGCCAATCCATCCGGCGTTGCAGCCGATCTGCTCACCAACCTCGAGTCGTGGCGGCCTGCCGACACGGCCACGTTCCCACTCACCAACGAAGTCACCGTCACCACGATTGCAGACGAGCAACCCGCACCGAGTGCGCCAGCAGCACACCTCCCCGCTGAAGAACTCTTCGTGGCAGCAGCGCTTGCCCCAGACCAGACCAAAGTCGACTCATACGACCGTGCTGTCGCTGCCCATCGCACGACGTGCATGGCCGGCGCCGGGTTCACCGACGCGCCCGAACTGGCACCAGTCGCTGTGTCGGCAGACTTCTATACACCGATCGTCGACTTTCTCTACTTCGACGACCCTGCCAACATCGCGCAATACGGCTACTACTGGCCGAATCGTTTCGGGACATCCGTTGGAACAACTGAACAGCAGTCGACAGCCAACGCTGAGGTGAGCGCAGCACTTGACCGTTGCAACCAACCGGTGATCGCAATCCAGCAGCAGGCGTACCGAGAAAACAACCTTGATGGCGTGGTATTAGACATGATCGACGCACAGATTTTTGATCGGGTCAACCTGCGGCCAGAAGTCGGCGAGAAGTACACCGACTGGAAGAGGTGCATGAGTGACGCCGGGTATCCAACGGCGCGACTTCGCGAATCAGTCACGAGCGATTACAGCCCCACAATCGACCAAGCAACGACCGACGCGTCGTGTCGAGCAACAACCGGCTACACGAACGCCGTTGTCGCAGCCCAAGCTGACGAGGTAGCCACCTGGCTCGCTTCCAACCACGACACAGTCGAAGCATTCGAACAACTCTGGATCGACCTCGCCGCCGGCGCCGCCCAATTGAACTGACCAGACCCCGCGGGTCTGCATGCAGATGAGATGCGTGATCGACGTACAACGCGTGGGTCCGTTCGCGCTGAACGTCGAACATCGACATCTCCCGCACGTTCCGAACAATCTGCCAACGTCGGGTGTGGGACTGTTGCGGGGTTGTGTCAACGTGATCAGCCGCTCGCGCGTTGTGTATGTGAATGACCTTTGACGACGAGTTCGACGACCTGGCGGCGCTCGCTTATCAGACCGCGTTCCGGATCCTTGGTTCCC
>DASQFE010000788.1:0-1578 GCA_035633295.1 Ilumatobacteraceae bacterium
CGTGGTCGTTCCCGTCGTCGAACAGCTGCGGGCATTTCCCGACCCCGAACGACCACGCGAGCGCCGCAACCGCCACCCCCTCCTCGTCTGGGAGGTCGAGTGACACCCAACCTTGCATCAGGGGTCAGACCCCTTTTGTGACAGGTGTACCGCTGCGGTCGAACCCGCAGCACTAGCGTCAGCTCGAATGAGTGGGCTGCTGCGGAGCAACGTCGTTGTTGCCAGCGGCACGGCACTGTCGCGGATCACCGGGCTGCTCCGGTTGATCATCCTTGGGTATGTACTGGGCCAAACGGCGTTGTCTGACGCCTACCTGATCGCCAATGAGACGCCGAACATCGTCTACGAGCTACTTCTCGGCGGTCTGCTGTCGGCAACCCTCGTGCCGCTGTTCTCCACGTTCATCGAGACCGACGACGACGAGTCGACGAACGTCGTGCTCACCGTTTCGGTGGCGCTCATGGCTGCACTCACCGTCGTGGCGGTCATCGCCGCGCCGCTGATCTTCGGGCTGTATTCGATCAACGTCGCCGACGGTGTCGACGCCGACCTGTACCGGTCGGTCGGCACGACGCTCGCTCGGATCTTCCTGATCCAGATCCTCTTCTACGGGCTCGTCGGCCTGGCCAACGCATTCCTCAACAGCCGACGCCGGTTCTTCGCTGCGGCCTGGGCGCCAATCCTGCCCAACGTCATCATCATCGCCTTCCTGCTGTCGCTGCCCAACCCCGGCTCGGCCGATTGGCAACTGCAGGATGTGCTCTCCGATGACCGCCTCCGTTGGACGCTCGGGCTGGGCGCCACGGTTGGCATCGCTTCGATGGCCGCCGTGCTCATCCCGGCGATGTTCGCCACCGGGTTCACGTTTCGGCCGAACTTCAACCTTCGACACCCCGCAGTCCGCACGCTGCTGTCGCTCTCGTTCTGGACGATCGGGTTCGTCGTGGCGAACCAAATCTCGCTGCTCGTAGTGCGCAACCTTGCCGCACCCGGATCGAGCGACGCCAGCGCCTACATCAATGCGTTCACCTTCTTCGTGCTCCCCCATGGCCTCCTGGCGGTGTCGATCGCCACCACGTTCCAACCCGAGATGGCTCGCTCGGTGGCGCGACGCGACCGCGCCGGATTCATCGACCAGGCCTCGCTCGGACTCCGGATGACGGCGCTCTTCACGATTCCGGCCGGCGTCGGGATCTTCGTGCTGCGCCAACCGATCATTGGAGCACTCCTCCAGCGCGGCGAGTTCAGTGCAGCCGATGCCGATGCGGCCCAGCGAGCACTGGCGGGTCTCGCCCTCGGGCTCGGCGCGTTCTCGATCTACATGTTCGTCCTGCGCGGCTTCTACGCACACAAGGACACCAAGACGCCGTTCAAGATCAACGTCGTGGAGAACCTGATCAACATCGTGCTCGCCGTCATCCTCGTGGATCGGTATGGCGTGCTCGGGCTCGGGCTGGCGTTCGCGCTGGCGTACATGATCTCGTCGCTGTGGGCGATGCAAGTCCTCAGTTACAAGGTGCCCGGATTCAGCGTGCGCTCGATCCTTGCCGGCATCGGCCCGATGCTGCTGGCCGCGCT